>JANOUN010000193.1:0-9493 GCA_031416875.1 Planctomycetota bacterium
TCACCATCCATGGTAACCGCTTCCTTTCGGTTAACCCCAAAATGCGTCTCTGCCAGTTGCTATCGGCTTTCGCGGCACAGACGGCATACTCATTTCTTTGATGCCGGGGCGTCGGAAGCAAAGCCACCAGCCTCAACCGACAAGTCTTCAGCACACTACGAAACCGGGAAAAGCACCCCTGACGCCCTAGTTTCACAATTCATGATTTTCCTGTCGAGATGTCCGGCAGGAAAGATGGTATACTGATGCCGCAGTGATCGGAAATCACTGAGGAACGGTGGCCGTGCTGCCGTCTGATTTCCAAAAATGTTCTTAAGGAATCTTCACATGGTCTGCACACACCTAAAACAACTCTACGAGCTGTGTGAAACTCATCAGCTGAAAATGGCGGGTTCGGACCTGATCCGCATTGTCTGCAAAACATGCAATGAGCACGAAATCTGTCCGTCCATGCTGATGGATGAATACGATGCGCGCTATAAGACGGAAAGTGAAACATATCCGGCTGTGGAACTTCAGGTTCACCCGAAACCAACGGAAAAGTGAATGTCGCTGGAGAAATCTTCCAGAACCTGACGCCTGTCGCAGAACGCAGATCCAGGCGTTCGATTCGCGCCAGTCGGCTTCCCGGCTACACTGTCCCGCTTGTGGAGCAGACATGGCAAGCGGGAGTTAAGTACGTGGAAAGAAAATGGACGTTTCATCCTCACGATGAAGCGGGAATTCGTCGCCTGTGCGGGCAATTGAAAGTTTCTCCGCTGCTGGGGCAGGTGCTGCTCGCTCGCGGCTTCTCGCAGGTGGATTCTGCCCGGGCGTTTCTGGGCGCGAAACTCAGTGACCTGCACGATCCGTCGGAACTTCCGGGCATCAATGCCGCAGCCGATCTGATCGTCCAGGCGATTCAGGACAAGCGCCGCATCACGATTTACGGTGACTATGATGTCGACGGCGTGACGGGCACCAGCATACTCTGGCACTGCCTGCAACTGAGCAACGCGACGGTTGACTACTATATTCCCTGTCGTATGGAAGAAGGCTACGGCCTGAACAACGCCGCTCTGCAGCAACTGTACGAAGAAGATCCAAAGCGGCTGGTTGTGTCCGTCGATTGCGGCATCGCGAGTATCGCAGAAGCCGCAATGGCCAGAACCATCGGACTCGACCTGATCATCACGGACCATCACACGATCGGTTCGCAGCTTCCTGACGCCCTGGTCCTCGTGCATCCGCGCCTGCCCGGCTCCGTCTACCCATTTGGCGATCTGTGTGGTGCGGGAGTCGCGTTCAAACTCGCATGGGCCATCTGTCAGCGACTGGGTGACGGTAAGAAGGCCAGCCCGCGCATGAAGGAATTTCTCAAGCAGGCGGTGGGACTGGCGGCCCTCGGAACGGTCGCCGACGTCGTCCCGCTGCTGGGCGAAAATCGAGTCATCGTACGTTACGGTCTGCAGACAGTTCGCGAACAGTCCTCGCTGGGCATGAAAGCACTGATGCGCGTGGCCGGTCTGTTCGACAAGCCCGAACTGCGGGCGGATGATATCGGTTTTGGACTGGGGCCGCGGATCAATGCGGCAGGCCGATTGGGTCAGGCTCGCCTGGCTGTGGAATTACTGACAACCGAAAACGCGGAGCGTGCCACAAAGCTGGCGGAATATCTGGATACGCTCAACAACAATCGCAAAACCGTGGAACGGCGAATTCTGAAGCAGGCCAGAGAGATGGTTTCAGAAAATCCTGAATGGGAAAAGCACAAGACGCTGGTACTCGCGCATCACGACTGGCATCCCGGCGTGATCGGGATCGTGGCCAGTCGCGTGACGGAAGAATTCGGCAAGCCGACGGTGCTGATTGCTTTGCGCGACGACGGAACCGGTCAAGGGTCCGGACGTTCCTGGGCAGGCTTTGACCTTTACTCGGGTCTGGAATCCTGTCGCCAGCATGTCGTCAGCTTCGGAGGTCACAAAGCGGCGGCCGGTGTGCGACTGAAAGCTGTGGACGTTGGTGCTGTGCGGGAAACGCTGGCGTCCTGGGCAGCGGACAATTTTCATCCGACGGCAGCGGACACGGAACTGCGAATCGATGCCGAAGTACTGCTTTCGGAAGTTACGTTTCCCGCCGTGCGCGAACTGGATCGGCTGGGCCCGTTTGGTCAGGAGAATCCTCAGCCGCGTTTTGTCGCGTCGCGCGTTGAGCTGGCGGAACCACCGAAAACCATGGGTGAAGGCGACCGACATCTGGCGATCAAAGTTCGACAGCAGGGAACAACCATGCGCGGTGTGGCATTCGGGCGTGGTGACTGGGCCGAACAACTGCAGTCAACCGTGGGGCCCATCTCAGTGACGTTCGCCCCCGTGATCAACACGTTCAATGGCTTCAATAAAGTGGAGCTGCATCTGATCGACTGGAAGCCAGCCTCTTCGGCACAACAGGCGGCCGGTTAGCTCTGCTTACTTTTCAATGTCCAGGCGACAATGGCCAGCAAGGTCAACGAGTCACCGGCATCACGAACTCGACCGGCACACCATGGGTGACGGGAACGTGGCGACAATTCCGGCAGGGCGTCGGATATTCCGCCAGCGTTTGCGAATATCCCGTTCATTGTCGGCGGTTCAGTGCGGACAATCAGTGTGAACCTCGATCTGGGAGTCTGGCGAGCATTGGGCACGCGCGCTGCGGGAGAAGTGTTGGGAGAATTCTGATCCGCCAGGCTCACTCCGCAGGCTCCGGCCGCCTCGTGGATTTGAAGAGTGCGGATAACGAACTCGCTTGGTTTTTTGCAGCCTTCGGACTTGGTATGCTGCCGCCAGTAGAAAGTTCGTGGGGAGTTTCAGTCGCACGGAATTCGCGTATGCTTTTTTTTTCAGCGACTGTTACAAAAGGAATCAGGGCAACGATGCGTTATATCGATCCGCATATTCACATGGTATCCCGGACCACTGACGATTATCAGCGCATGGCGCAGTCCGGCTGTATCGCGGTCACAGAACCGGCTTTCTGGGCGGGTTTCGACCGTTCAAGTGCACAGGGGTTTGCCGACTACTTTCGTCAGCTGACCGAATACGAACCGCGTCGCGCGGCGTTGTTCGGCATCCGGCATTTCACCTGGCTCTGCATCAACCCCAAAGAAGCCGACGATCCGGGATTCGCACGGGAAGTGATTTCGATCATTCCCGAGTTTCTGAAGTGCCACACAGTGCTGGGGATCGGTGAAATCGGACTCAACAAGAACACCAGGAATGAACTCATCATTCTGGAAGAACAGATCGCGCTGGCGGAAACACACAATCAGCTGGTGCTGGTTCACACGCCCCATCTGGAGGACAAACGCAAGGGCACGCGGTTGATCATGGATGCGCTCAGCGCCAGCAATATTGACGCAGGACGAATTCTGATTGACCATGTGGAAGAACATACAGTGGGCGAGGTGCTGGATCGCGGGTTCTGGGCCGGGATGACGCTGTATCCGGATACCAAGAT
Source organism: Planctomycetota bacterium (assembly GCA_031416875.1). Lineage (GTDB taxonomy): Bacteria > Planctomycetota > Planctomycetia > Planctomycetales > Planctomycetaceae > SXXK01. The sequence goes on from JANOUN010000193.1 coordinate 3,478, forward strand.
GACGCCTCAGCGGGCGACGGATGTCATTGAGATGTACGGATCAGAACGCATCTGGATGAATTCCGCCGGCGACTGGGGCTGTAGTGATCCGCTGGCTGTTCCGAAAGCTCGAGTGGAAATGTCACGTCGCGGCCATCCGATGTCACTGATTGATAAAGTGACGCTCGAAAATCCGATGACTTTTTTGAGTCAGTCGCCGAATTTCAAAGTTGATTTGTAAAGGATTGAGCGAAATGCCACTATTCGAATTTCAATGTGAAGCATGTTCCCGCACTTCGGAATTGCTGGTCGGGCGCGCCGAGAAACCAGCCTGCCCGAAATGCGGTTCAAAGAAAATGGAAAAACTCATGAGCGCCGCAGCAGGCCGAGTCTCTTCTGGCAGCGCTTTACCAATGGCTTCATCCTGCCCGCCACCGGAAGCAGGCCCATGCAGTCCTCACTGCTGCCGACTGCCGATGGGTTAGTGCCTGTCGTATGGCCTTTGTGATCAGAATGGTGCTGGCCGTCGCATCAATTGAAGAAAACTCCATGCTTTTTGAACGGCCATGACAAGCTGGAAGCTTATCCCACTTTCAATCAACCGGCCGCCTGCCACCGGCATCTGTTACAGCAACACATACTCCCTTCGCGAACACGGACGATCGACCGTTTCATATGAATCAACTCACTGCTCCCGATTCAACTGCCCCAACATCATGCCAGACGTTTGAGCAACTCGCCGCCGCCCGACGCGAGTGGATTGAGCGGGTGCTCAGGCGTTGGTGTCAACAGGCGTCATTGAAGGACCTGCGTAAGGCTGAGCTGGAATGGTTCGACATTGCCGGGCGAGCAGACGCTAATGCCACGCTGTGGACATGGGCCTGGGAGCGATTTCCTGCAATCGTGCATTCCGATCTGCCCGGAGTGCATGAAACGCATTTGATGGAAGTGTGCCTGCACGATGGTTCCAGGCTCCGGGGTTACCCCGACGCTCGCCAAAGCCTGCGTGGAATGCTGGTGTTAGTGGGGACCGATGCCGATGGTTCAATGATTACGCACGCTGCCGTTTCGATTGATCAGATTGCAGACGTGCAGCAGGCGGAGCAACAGGTTTAGTCTGGGCACTGGACTATTCGCAGCAACAGGAGCAACAAGCCCGTTCAACGAAGAGCCCACGTGACTCCCTCTCGAAGTGTTCAATGGCATGCTCTACTTCGACGGTGGTGCCAATGCGGGGTCGTGCATTGCATCTTCCTGATAATACAGGCGGGAGGGAATCAGAATTTCTTCCGGCGGTTTTTCGCCGTTGAAATACTTCACAATCATCTCAATTGTCGTTTGGCCCATTTTGTCCGGAAATTGAAGCGGATCGCAGACGATTTTCCCTGCCAGAATCGCCTGCTTGCCTTCGAGGGTTCCGTCGAAGCCGATGATGCGAACCTGATCGGCCTTGCCCGCGGCTTCCAGAGCCACACGCGCTCCGATAGCCGACAGATCGTTGATTGCAAAAACAGCCGCCAGATCCGGATGGGCTTCGATGGCATCTTTGGCCGCCGCAAAGCCCGGTTCACGAGCCCCCTGCCCATTGAGAGTCGTGGCGATCTCTATCTTTGCCGCACCGTCTTTGGCATTGTGGGCATCGATCACTTCCGTAAATCCCTTGACTCGTAACTGGCAGGATTCAACATCCGGATAATGCAGCACGGCCACCTTGCCGCCGGATTCACCGATCAGCTTGACCAACGCTTCACCCGCCAGCCGTCCGCCCTGATAGTTGTCGGTTGCGATATGACATTCGACGCGTCCTTCGGTGCCGTCGTATTTGATGTCGTTGGTAAAGACGGGAATTCCGGCGTCGTTGGCCTTCCGAATCGCGGTACCGACGGCTTTGGAATCGCACGGGTTGAGCACAATGGCGGACACGCCTTTGACAATGAAATCTTCGATCTGCGCTGTCTGCCGATTGACGTCCTGATCACCGGAGACAACGACGACTTCGTAGCCGTGCTTCTTCGCTTCCTCAGTCATCGTATCGGCGATGATTTTAAAAAAAGGATTGGTCAGTGTGAGGGTTGAAAAACCAATCGTGCCTTTCTTTGGCACGCTGGCAGCAGGTTTTTCCGGGCCGGTGCCGGAGGTCGTATTGGTGCCGGGACTTTCCGAGCAGCCCAATAAGGATGCCAGCAACAGAAAAACTACAGTGAACTGAAGTCGAAAGAGCATTGGAAAATCTCCAGTGGAGTCATTGTTTGGCCAGGAGTCTGTCTGAATACCGCTGTTTTTGTGAGCGGCAAGGCGCTAGCCGCCGGTTTTTGCAGGCGAATTATCCGCGGCTAGCGGGGTGTTGATTTAATACCAACCCGAAGCGCCAGCGAGGCAGAAACGCTGAATTCCTCGCTGGCGCTTCGGGTTGGTATGACCATGAGCCGCAAAAACCACTAAATCAAAAGACCGCTAGCCGCCTTGCGGCTCACGGTTTTTGTATATCGGGACAACCAACCCACTTATTGCAGCAACTTACGGTGCAAAAGTAAAACCACGCGAAGCATGTCAAGGCAGCGATTCAACGACACCTGAACGCGCAGATTTCAGCAGAGCATCGCAGACTTGCTGCGTCTGCAGCGACAGTGTCAGCCACTCGTGGTTGATGTTTCCGCAGGAAATCAACTGGCAGAACGCATCGACAAGGCAGCGTTCGAGAGGAGGGTGATTCACAATGTTCTGGTCCGCAGTGCCGTCGGCGTTGTGAATCCAGAAACGCGGTTTGTCGGCATTCCAGGGCTTGGTGAAATCGTCGCAGACGAGTGCCGCGTTTGTCCCGGCGACTTCCATCCAGCGCCGTCGGACTGCGTTGAAGCCCGATTCAAACGATGCCATCTGATCGTGAGGAAACCACAGGATTCCATTCATCCGCAGATCAATATCGTTGCGCCATTGAGCCGTCGCAAATACACGTTCCGGCATTCGCTGGAGCATCCAGAGACTCATGCCGACGCAGTACCAGCCAATATCAAGGAGTGAACCGCCGCCCAGACTCGCGGAGAATCGCAGGTTGTCGTCGGATAACAAATTCCCCGGAAACGTAAACGCCGATGTCACCTGCCGCACTTCGCCCAGTTGACCGCTCAGGACACAGTTGCGCATCGTTTCTGCTCGCGCTGTGTGATACCACATGACTGCGTCCAGCAGCACGATCTGATGTCGGATCGCTGCATCAATCATATGTTGTGCCTGTGGCGCATTGATCGCCAGCGGCTTTTCGCACAGGACATGCTTTCCTGCCGATGCGGCTTTGATCATCCATTCACAGTGCATCGATGGTGGCAGCGGAATATACACGGCATCCACGTTGGCGTCTGTCAGCAAAGCGTCGTACGATCCGTACGCAGCTTTAATTCCGAATTCGCCGGCGAATTGGCGCGCCTTGTCCAGCGAACGACTGGCGACTGCGACCACGTCCGCGTTTTCGGATGCGACGATCTGCGGGATCACAGTTTTCGCGATCCGTGCGGTGCCCAGGATTCCGATGCGAACTGGTGGCGTCATGTCCGTGGTTACTTCTTCGCCAGCGCAATCTGGCGTTCGTACTCCGCCAGGTTCTTGTCAACAAATTCTTTGTTGCCAGGTTGTATTCTGGCAATTTTCAACAGGCACATCGTCGCCCCCAGACACGCGGCTCCTTTCGGAGTTGCCCCGGCTCGATCGTCAACTGTCTTATACAACACCCCCAATTCCTTTTTTGTCTTCTCGGAAAACTCGTTCCATTCGGATTCTGACGGATTGTCGCCCATCGCCTTGTACCGATCCATTGATGCCTCCAGTGTTTTAACGGCTCCGGCACTGTCAAAAGTCCCGTTGCCATTATTGGCGCCGAATGAAATGCCATTCTGCCACACGTACCACCCGCCCGCCGCGACCAACATGACGGCCACCAGGATTCCGATCGTCGCAGGGTTCGCTTCGAAGGAACGCCCGGAACTTCTGGAAGAAGTCCGACTCGCCATTGCAGCCGCTGCCAGTTGAGCTCCGGCAGCACGAGATGACCCCTGCGACGCTGGTGATGAGTATGCCGCTGACGGTGGAGTCTGAGGACTCATGGTCAGCGGCGTCGTCTGTGTCGGATTATTCATTGACGACGCAACGGATGCTGTCATTGAAGATGCGGCAAAGGACTGCGCGATCGTATTTGATCGTACAGGCGGCCCGTCATCGTTGAATACGTCGTCAAAGATTTCATCCAGCAGTTTGTCGTCGTCCTTTACATTCTTCCGCCGTTTGGAGCGAGGTTTCGTGGCTTTTGATTTTTCTGAGATGCTGCCGGGTGACTGCGGCTGAACGGAGGCCGCGCCTTCCACTGACGATGCTGACTGCGGCTCCTGTCCGAGCGATTCGCAAAACCATTGCTCCCCAGGTTCGTCGCTTGCTGGCGGCTGCGGGGACATTACGGGCGGTGGCGAAACGGAGGGGACCGCTTCTGCCGCGATCGGGCTGGGGCTTTGCATTAAAGATCCGGAAACAGGCTCCGTTGAAATCGATGACGCATCTTCAGTCGATTCCTGTGCATAGGCACCCCGACGCGCTGTCGGCCCGGAATCTTCGAATTCAAACGCCAGTTCCGAAAGGTCTCCGATCTCCTCCATCGCCAGGTCCGGGCGGTCTCCCGCGCCTGCGAAAACAGACTGCTTCAGCGAAGCACCTGTCGTCCAGACGTCGTCGGTTTCGCACCGCACCAGATCCCCATCGCCCAACGTGCCCTCGTCGAACAAATCGCGAAGCTGTTCCACTGTGACGGGGCCAAACTCTTCCATGAACATCTGGTAATACCAACGCGCCGACATTGCTGCTCCCAACTTCTCCATTGACCTGCACATCCATCAGTTATTCCCGGAAAACAGCCGACCCGATCAAACATGATAACGGGCTTTCCCTTCGGCACAAATTCAAACCTGGAAGTTGTACGCCAGTTCGCTGGGAGCGGGCGGCGACTTTCGCAATAATGGAACAGCGTTTTCGCAGTCCGCCTGCCCCTGACCGTAATCCGTCCTTCTCCGGAGTTTCCCGCCATGACACGTCCGACCGATTCATTTGTCCCTGTGACTGCAGACCGACCTGCACGAAATCCAACCGGTATCAATCTCGCTCGCCGATCCTTTCTGGCCACTGCGGCCGCAACACTCACGGCGGCAAAACTGCTTCGCGCCGACGATTTTGACGACGATGCCGCGCCGGTTCGTTATCCCGATCCTCGCCTGATCTCGGTCGATGAACGCTTCGAAAAACTCAAACTGGGCAATACACCGATCCAGCGAGTTTACCACAGTAAAGACACCTTATGGACGGAAGGCCCCGCATGGAACGGCGTTGGTCGTTATCTGATCTGGAGTGATATTCCCAATAACATTCAACAGCGCTGGCTGGAAGATGACGGGCATGTGAGCACCATTCGGCACCCCGCGAACAACAGCAACGGCAACACGTTTGACCTGCAGGGACGGCAGATTTCATTCGAACATCTGACGCGCAGCGTGGCACGCTACGACTACGACGGCACGCGGACAGTGCTTGCAGATTCTTTTGAGGGCAAGCCGCTGAATGCACCGAACGATGGGGTTGTCCATCCGAATGGAGACATCTGGTTCACTGATCCCGGTTACGGTGCGCTCATGGATTATGAAGGTGAACTGTCGAAAACCGGTTCGCCGCAGCCAAATCAAAAAGAAGCAATTTACCGGATCGAAGCCAGCACGGGGAAACTCTTCAAGGTCGCTGATGAGCTGTATAAGCCAAACGGACTTTGCTTTTCGCCCGACTACAAGAAGATTTACGCAGCCGACACTGGTTGGTCACACTATAAGGAAGCGTCGAAGTCCATTCAGGTCTGGGACGTCGTGGATGGAAAGAAGCTGGCCAACAGCCGTGTCTTCGCATCCATGGATCTGATGATGCCCGATCAGTCGACAAAAGCTGGCTTCGCGGACGGCATCCGTTGCGACGTCCACGGCAACATCTGGGCCAGTGCGGGCTGGGTTGGAGAAGG
>JANOUN010000194.1:0-2169 GCA_031416875.1 Planctomycetota bacterium
GAAGAATGGCGCTGTGACGGTTCTGGACAAGCAGTTTCACCGTCAGGAACTGATTGAAGCCGTGGAAGAAAGCTTTCGTCAGCTGCAGGATGCGGGAAGCCAGGATCAGTCGCTGCCACCAGTGCGGCCGGAACCAGAAAAGGGCAGCTACATGAATCTGCTCTCCAGACGAGAACGCGAAGTCATTCATCTTGTTTGTACGGGAGCGACAAACAAGGCGATTGCGATTCAACTGGGCATCAGCACCAAGACCATCGAAAAGTACCGCAGTACGGCGATGAAAAAGTTGAAGGTGACATCGGTCGCTGGCCTGGTGCGACTGATTGACCGCGGTTGATTCGCAGCCAGTTCGACATCGGCCCCCGCATGTGCAGTCATTCTTAGCTGCGGCTGGACGCTTCACGAAATGTCAACAATCGATCTCCTGCGGGGTCCCAGAGTTTCAAACGCAGGCAGCGAACGATGTCCAGTGGAGACAGCGTCGTCACTTCAGGGGACTGCAATTCCTGCAGTCCGGCCATGGCTTCGGGCAGACGGTAGAAAGGGATTTTTGCATTCAAATGGTGGACATGGTGGTAGCCGATGTTTCCGGTAAACCAATGCATGACTGAGCCCATCCGCATAAAGCTTGACGAGTTCAAAGCGGCATACACATGATCCCACTCGTTGCCGTGTCGGCGTTTCATTCCCGGAAAATTGTGCTGCGCATAGAACAGATAGGAACCCAGACACGTGATGATGGACATCGGCAGGAGCATCCCAAGAATCAACGCCTGCCATGAGATAAAACTCAGTGCGACGGCGACGCTGACGTGCAGCACAACCGAGACCGCGCCGTCGTAATGTTCCTTAGGCTTCAGGATAAAAGCCAAGAGAGTCATTTCCCAGAAGAAGATGGTGATGTAACCCAGCAGAATCGTGAGCGGATGACGCGTCACGGCATACATGAAGCGTTGCCCTCGTGTCGCCCTGGCATAATCTGCCGTGCTCATGACAGGAAAGGTCCCCAGAGTTGGTCCCAGCTTTCCGGAATTGTGCTTGTGGTGATCATCGTGGGAATGCTTCCAGACCTGCGGAGGACTGAGCACGAGGAGTCCGTAAAAACGCAGGATACCACCCGCGATGCGCGAGTTCGTGAGAATCGCACCGTGCATGTAATCATGATAAATGATGAACAGCCGCACCAGCACGAGACTAGCCAATAAACTGCTTGCGATACACAGAGGCAGTGGCAGATCAAGACACGCCACCGTGAGCAGAGTTACGGCTAATGTTATCGTTGATACGAGGTGCCACCAACTTTTCAAACGCTGTTCACCCGCATACTGGTTGCTGGCTATCAATAACTCTTTACCGCTTCGCATCGTCGCCTTTAATTTCGGATTCACGTCCGATTGTTTGCTCCGGCATCTGCCACGTCCGTCTTGTCAGCTATTGCGTCGAAGAGGGTTGACACACCCGATGGCACTTTGAATTTTCTGACTGTCACTGAGCTATGGACATGTTATGCGATATCGACGCACTGGAAGTCGGGGCACCGTAATACTCTTGTCAAATCTGTGTCACGCAGTCCGGAGACAGGGATCGTCGGTCGGTCTCTCCGGGAACTGGCGCCATCCGCTGCGCTCTCTTTGCGCTGGGATCGATGCGTTTGTTCACTCCGGAGGTATGCTTGACAGCAGTGACTATGTGATCGGCCCGAACGAAGCCCGTTCCGCTCCATCCCGACTTAAGCCTGTGATTGCACGCATTCGATACTCTGTTTCTCCATACTACTAACGTTCAGAATTTGCGCAGGACGCGAAGAATCTCGGGCCGCGAATTCCATAAACCGTTTGGTATCAGGATGTTGAGCTGCGTTGATGGCAGTGCTCGATTCGCGGCTGATTCCTTTGTTCCTCTTGTGAATTTTGTGCCTCTTTGTGGCCAGAAAACCCGTGACTTGCAAACAACACCTGAACGAATAGTGCTGGCCACAAAAACTCACAAGAGTCACAAAAGTAAGAACAGGGCACAGGGCGGAACCACGCTCCTTGTGACTTGCGACTGACATCTCTACAACTTGGGTTGCGGGCGAAGCCCGCGTCAAGTTTATTCAGGTGAAGCCAGCCAGCAGGTCAGTAATCCCGGAAGTCATCGTTTCGATTGTCGCCTCAAGGCTGCCGCGGT
>JANOUN010000195.1:0-3747 GCA_031416875.1 Planctomycetota bacterium
TACCGGGAGGGCGAATCGGCTGTCCCTTCCCCCCTTGGCATGGGGGTGATGGGGGCCGACCGGCGGGATGTGGGGGCAGGCATTGAACGCCGAGCAGGCATCTTCATCGGCCCGGAGTTCGGCACGGTCCAGCGAGCCGACCTGGTCGAAGCCGCTCGTGAATGTGCTGATGCGGATTTTGACGTCCTCATCGCATGTGCCTTCAACTACGAGGCTCACACCACTGAGTTCAACAAACTGGGCCGCATCCCCGTCCTCAAAGCCCGCATGAACGCTGACCTGCACATGGCCAAAGACCTGAAGAACACCGGCAAAGGTAACCTGTTTGTGATCTTCGGTGAACCGGATATCGACCTTCTGCCTGTTGAGGGACAAGCAGGCCAGATCCAGGTGAAGATCAACGGCGTCGATATATTCAAACCTCAAACCGGCGAAGTTGAAAGCAGCAACGCCGACGGCATTGCCTGCTGGTTCATCGACACCGACTATAACGAAGAAAGCTTCTTCGTCCGCCACGCCTACTTTCTGGGAGCCAACGATCCCTACAAATCCCTGAAGACGACGCTGAAAGCCGAAATCAACGAAGACGCCTGGCAATCCCTCCACAGCGACACCAGCCGCCCGTTTGATAAACCATCGTCTGGTCGCATCGCAGTGAAAGTCATCAACCATCTCGGGGATGAGGTGATGAAGGTGTTTAAGGTGAAGTAGAGGTGGCAAGCAATTGGTGATGGATTGCTGACGCTTTGGTCAGGACCAGTCGAGAAGCATCCGTCAAGACAAAGTGCATTGCAGAGTATTAACCACGAATGGACACGAATGAACACGAATAAGGCAGAGAACAGTATTGAGACGTCGATTGAGAACAATGAGTGCTGAAAGAATTCTGCCAGCTGCCTCATTTTGAATTGCGATTCCATTCGTGTCCATTTGTGTCCATTCGTGGTTAAGACCCCACGTTTGCGCATCATTTGAGATTCAGGAACCTGATGACTACAATCCGGCCTGATGCCCATGACAATCGCTGCCGTTTGTGAGTCTGGCATTTGCCGCTGCTAAAATCTATTGGAGAACGATGCCGTATGAACAGTCCCTTGTCTCGTCGATCATTCCTCACGTCGTCCGCAGCCGCTGCGGCTGCGGCGACCGTGGGATCAGCGGCCTCAGCTGCATTTTTTCGTCCAGCTGCAAAGTTTGAGATCTCAGTCGCCGAATGGTCAATCCATCGAGCCCTCTTTGCAAAGAAGGTGGATCACCTGGACTTTTCAAAGATTGCCAAAGAAGAATTCGGGATTTCCGCCGTTGAGTATGTCAACCAGTTCTTTAAGGACAAAGCACAGGACAAAGCTTATCTGGCTGAACTCAACAAGCGGGCTGGTGATCTTGGCGTCAAACAGTTGCTCATCATGATTGACGATGAAGGTCAGTTGGGAGATGCGAATCTCAAGAAGCGTGTGGAAGCCGTTGAGAATCATTTCAAGTGGGTTGAAGCGGCAAAAGAACTTGGATGCCACTCGATCCGCGTGAACGCTGGCAGCAGCGGAAGCTACGAGGATCAGATGTACCGCGCGGCGGACGGGCTGCGTGCATTGTCAGAATTCGGGGCGACGCACGGCCTGAATGTGATTGTGGAAAACCACGGCGGTTTGTCTTCCAACGGCGAATGGCTGGCCGGAGTGATGAAACGCGTCGATTTGAAGAACTGCGGAACATTGCCTGACTTCGGCAACTTCAGAGTCAGTCAGGACGTGGAGTACGACCGTTACAAAGGCGTCACCGAACTGATGCCGTTTGCGAAGGCCGTCAGTGCAAAGTCGCATGACTTTGATGACAAGGGCAACGAGACTCATACAGATTATTTCAAGATGATGAAGATCGTCCTGGACGCTGGATACTCAGGCTTTGTCGGCATTGAATATGAAGGCAGCCAGCTGGACGAGTACGCGGGCGTGAAGGCGACCAAGGCTCTGCTGGAACGTGTTCGCAGCGAACTTGGCTGAAGTCTGCTCTGCTTTTATGATCCAGATACCGGCCCGGCATGCCCATGCCGGGCCTTCTTTTCAAGTTGCCGCTGGAACAGTCGATTCCTGTAGCTTGGACATTCATGTCCGAGAGAACTCGCCAACAAACGGCCAGTCGTCGGAAAACTTCCGAATCTATTACTTTCACATTAATGGCGGTGCGTGGCCATCCGACGGACATGAATGTCCATCCTACATTTGCTGCGGCCACATGACGCACGACGACTCCACGAATTCCGACGACGACATTGAAGACGAGCCGATCAAGGGCGAACGGTTCGCATGGGCGCGCCGGAATATCATGCTCACGATTGCCTACGACGGGACGAATTACCGAGGCTGGCAGGTGCAGCCGAATGGTGTGTCCGTACAGGAGTGCGTCGAGAACGCCGTCGAACGACTCACGGGCGACCGACCGCGCGTATACTGTGCCGGTCGGACGGATTCCGGTGTTCATGCGCTGGGACAAGTCGCCAATTTCCCGACCAACAGCAGTATTCCGATTGCCAATATCCGGCGTGGACTGCAAACGTTTCTGCCGGAAGACATCGTCATTGTCTCCGCCAGGGAAGTTTCTAAATCGTTCCATGCGACGTATTCCGCGATTCGCAAGCGTTACCGGTATGTGATCCATGATGGCGACGTCTGTCCGCCGTTCCTGAAGCACTACGTCCACCGATCTCAGAATCAACTTGACGCGAATCTCATGGCTGAGGCGGCAAATTTCCTGCTGGGAACGCATGACTTCCGCTGCTTTGAAAAGCACTTCCCGAACAAATCCACGAGCATTCGCACGATCATGGATGTGAGCGTGCAGCGAATTTCCTGCTGGCTGCCATGGACATCACCGCACGACTGGATTCCAATTCACGGTCGGCGGCACGATCAACCGGATATGCCGCTCATCGTGTTCGAAGTGATGGCGGACGGCTTTCTCTATAATATGGTACGTGCCATTGTGGGAACGTTGATGGAAATAGGACTTGGCAAACAGTCTCCGGAATCGTTGAATGACGTGATCCGCAGCATGGATCGTTCAAAGGCAGGAATGACGGCCATGCCAAACGGCTTGTATCTGGTTTCCGTGGAATATCCGGAGGCGCTCAGTGGGAATCTATGATCGAAACTATTTCCGTGGCTCTTCCGGAGGCTGGGGCTCCGGTCCGGGCAGTTGGCCGCCGGTGTGCAAGGCAATTGTGTTCAACGACATTGGTGTCTTCATCGCTCAGATTTTGTTCACGCGTCCTCCGACGATCGACGAAGTGAACCGGAATCCGTACGGCATCGATCAGCAATATGACTTTGTCGAAGCTTGGATTGAAAATCATCGAAAATCCAGGGGAGAGACCGTCGAAAAGCAGGAAGTGGAATCAACGGAATCAGGCGAGACAACCTCCGAAACTGTCGCGTCGGCCACTGAAACCGGTGAGGAAAGCGACAGTGAGGAGGACGCATTGCGACGAGAGGGTGAGCGAAAGTATCACGAATACCTTGTCGATACTGCGGCGATGGCACCTCGCGTATCGATCGTTCAGGACTGGCTGGAACTGGACACGAATAAGGTCAGGCAGGGGCAGGTCTGGCGAATTCTGACGAGTGCTTTCTGCCATGACCGTCACGGCTTACTGCATATCCTGTTCAACATGCTGGGCTTGATCTGGTTCGGAATTGCACTGATGTTGCGGTTCCGATACCAGCGCACTTGGAGTTCGCCCAGGCCGGAGCG
>JANOUN010000196.1:0-5655 GCA_031416875.1 Planctomycetota bacterium
TGAGCGTAGTCCTGCCATCAGAGCCACGATCGCGCTGCTGTCCAGTCCGCCGCTCAGAAACGCACCGACCGGAACATCTGCGACAAGATGTGCGTTCACGCTTTCGAGAAGTCCCGCGTCGATGCGCTGTTTCCAGTCTTCAACGGACGACCGGTCTTCGTGCTCAAACGACAGTTGCCAGTATCGTTGCGGCGACCTTTGAAACTGAGAGAGGGAGATGCGCAGCAGATGCGCCGCGGGAAGCTTGGAGACGCGACCGAAGATGCTGCGTAGTCCGGGAATGAAACCAAATGTGAGATAGTCTTCAATGGCGGCCGGATCGATGGATCGATCGATATTCGGATGGGCGAGCACGGCTTTGAGTTCGGAGCCGAAGACCAGCTTCTCGTGGTCGCGATAGATGAACAGCGGCTTCTGACCCAGATGATCACGAGCCAGGAGCAATTCCTGCCGACGGGCGTCCCAGATCGCGAATGCAAACATCCCGCGCAAGTGCCTGCAGAGTTCTGTGCCGTGGTCTTCGTACAGATGCACGAGCACTTCGGTATCAGAATTTGTCCGAAAGATATGACCACGTGCTTCCAGTTGTCGCCGCAGTTCCCGATAATTGTAGATCTCGCCATTGAATACCACGTGGATGGATTCGTCTTCGTTCGAAAGCGGCTGTCGTCCGCCTTCCAGATCGATGATGGCCAGACGACGATGCACGAGGCCCACCGGTCCGGATCGAAACGTGCCTTCTCCGTCAGGACCCCGGTGCGCAATCGCAAGCCCCATGTCCGTCAACAGTGATGAGCTGACCGAGCGACCGGGATCTGCATAGAGAACACCTGCAATGCCGCACATGGAACGTTCTTGCCTTTCAGGGACGGGACGGAGCAAAGTGTCCGTCCTGTGAAAAGTTAGGTCACAAGCTGCTGCGGCAGGGCAGGAATCGCGAAATCCGTGTCGCGAAAATGCAACATCTGAACGCTCAGGCCAGCGTTATCGCTGATCCGCAACACGCAGGCATTAGTTCAGTACAAATGGATACTCAACGCCGTCAAGTTTCTGCGGCATGAGGTCGATGGCGTCGCGCCAATCTGCCGATTGAGAACGCGCATCGTCGGCGAAGGCGATCGATTCACGGGACGAAGTTTCCCGTCCAATTCCAGTTTCATCAGCTGTCACGGTTGTGAAGTCTTCAGTGAGTTCCTGATCTTCAGGTCCAACCTGCGGCTGTTCAGAGTCTTTCGTCGTTGGGAAAGAGGACGCCTGCGACAATCGATGCTGAATGGTGACGGAACCCGCGCCCAGGAGCACCACGTAGTAGGGAAGCTCCAGCGCTTCAAGACTCACAAATTGTGCCGCCACCATGAATCCTGCCAGTGAGGCAATGGTCATCCGCGCCGAGTCCGCGAACCAGGCATCCGCATCATTTTTTGTACGTTGCAACAGCAGCCAGCTGCGCCAAATGGCGGTCAGGAAAAAGCCCATGTACATCAGGATGCCGGGGATGCCGAGTTCTACCGCCGTCTGAACCCACAGACTGTGTGCTTCTTTGCCTTCCGGCCAGCCAAATTCGTGTGCGTGGAGCGGCCAGTGGTCTGGACCGCAGCCCATGATCGGATCCCGGGCCAGCAGGGTGGCACAGTCACGCCACAGATCAAGGCGACTCTGGGCAGAAGCTTCACGGACACCATTCTCGCCGGCGAACGTTTCAAAGAATCGTTCGCGCACCTGCGGCCCGGCCAGCAGGACAGCGATCAGCAGTCCGCCGCCGAATACTGTGTAGTGCAGCGTGGTCTTGCGAATGATGACGAACGAGACGACGGCAAAGATGACTGTTGCCAGCATGGCACCTCGGGAAAATGAAAACAGAATTGCATGCCCAATAAATGCGGCGCAGGCGGCGATCGTGCAGCGTCGCAGGTAGCTGGTTTCGTAGAAGAACAGGAAGAACGCGACTCCCAGGGCAGTCACCAGACCGATCGCCATGGAGTTGTTGTCGAGACCTGCGAAACCGATTTCCCACAGGTAGTTGAATCCGCTGAAGTACCAGCGGTTCAGTTCGAAGGCAACATACCCCTGACAAACAACGATGACCCATGCAAGCTTTCGCAGGTCAATGGCGGAACGCACAGTGGTAATACCCACGAGAAACGGCAACAGAATCCTGGCCTGTTGCTCAACGAAGTACCACGCATGGGGCGGACTGTCCGCGCGGAGCGACAGAAAGACGCTCCACAGCCAATACCCCACAAACAACAGCGTAATACGCCTCGATGGACCAAGATTCCAGTCACCGCAGCAGCGCACAAACCAGTTCACCAGCATGGCAGAGGCGACATAAAAGCTGAATCGGCCCTCGGCAATATGGCTGCTCCACAGACTGTCCGGGCGCAGAATTGACAGGGCGACGTAGACCAAAAAACCATTGTACGGATTAATGCAGGACGCCGAGACGCCAACGGCCGTCAGCAGCCAGGTAAAAATGAGTCCCTTCACGCGGATTGCCTCCTGCCGACTGCGTTGCTCGGAACACACGATCTCATTTGTCGGCGATCACATTGACAGCCATCCCACTTCATGCCATCAGCCCGAGTGCTGATGACAGCAGCCTGAATGCTGGAGTGCTGCATTTCGAAGTGGGCTGCGGGGGGATTCATGGTTTGTGATGCCAGACTGGAATGTCGGACGCCCGGATGTCGTGTCAGCGCGCACGGGAACCTATCCGTTGTTGCAAAGATGCAACATCCGCAACGATCGGGCAGCCCTGATATATTCATCCCGTTGCGGAAAGCCTGCATTCGATGCCGCAGGAATCAACTGGAGGGAACAGTGGGTTGGCGCAGATTCGTCGGGTTATCCGGATTCTCAGGGTTCAGGACATGTCGCAGCCAGCCTTCATCCGCGAAGCGTGACAACACCCAGACGAATGCCTCAAGCGGCTGCTGAAGTTCGTCGTCCGTCGGTGTGTCGCCATCAAGGCGTTTGAATCCCATTGAAGTCAGCCGCACTGTCCATTGTTCGCGCGAAGCGAACTGATTGATGCGATCCTGTACGCGGCGCGTCCATGCGAAACCGTAAAGGCTGCTGAACATTTCGCCAACCGCCTGCGTTCGTTGCGATGCCGTCGTCGCGGTGCGAAGTCGAGTCAGGTGGCCATCAAGATTTCGGCGGGCGATCCACATCGCGGCCAGCAGCAGAATTGGCGCGAAGGCCGTGACAGGAAACTGTGCCGATTGATTGCCGGTCGCTGAAGCGAGAAGAAGCAGAATGGCGAACGAATAGACCAGTACAACGCTGGTGGAACTTGTCCCCAGGAACGTTCCGGCGCTCATCACCAGCACCACGCCAACGCCCATTGTCGCGGGCGCGCTGAGTTCTATGGGGGCGCGCCCATGACTGCCGAACAACTGACTTATCGCAGGCCATTGCAGCACCACCACCATCGGCAGCACGACAAACCAGTGCCACGCAGCAAGACCCGGACGACGAGCTCCAAGGATTGTGACAAGCGGCGTGAGCAGCATTGTGGTCGCAAAATACGCGGCCGCCGAAGCGACCGCATTACCCACATGCAACAGGGGTAACGACAGAATTCCCTGCAACAGCACGGCAAGCAGCGCCACAATCATCCAGTTCCATGCCTGGCAGACAGTCCAGACACTGACCGCTGATCGGATGCTCAAGGCCAGCCAGATGGCACCTAGCGAGGCGGCGATCGATGTGAGTCCGATGACGGTAAGCATCTTGGTTCTGTAGGGAGTGTCTGGCAATTCGGTCTTCAATCAACTTTCACATCTTGAGCTTGAATGCGGCAGAATTCGACCGGTGAAGGACTTGAATCATTTTTTTCCTGGATCGCAACATTTGAATAAGAAGGGCATGGTTGCAGCGGTGCTGCGAATTCTCAGGAAAACACGAATGTTGCCTATGATAGCGATCCGATGAATGACTGGGATAAAGACCATGGCAACGCGATTGGCGATGGTATTGGGTAGTTCGGTTAACCGGTCCATTCGGGGTTGTTGTCGGGGCTGACAGCGTACCTGGGCATCACGGTTCATTCCGCAGGGCGAAAGTCGATCCAGCGCTGCTTCCGAGAGGAACCAGCAGTGATCGAAAGGGGGATTCAGATGAGATTCAGTCAGCCACTTGTGCTGCTTCTGGGGAGCGTCCTTTCAGCGTCAGGCATTGGTTGCTCAGCGATCACTGCTGTTGTCAGCGATTCTCGCCCGGCAAATCGGGAGAACCGCGGCGATGCAGATCGGCTTGCAGCGATCGGACGCGTCTTTGAAAATCAGGGACGTTACGACAAAGCTGAAGTCATGTACCGCGAGGCGCTCCGCAACCGCCCGCAGGATTCGGATATTCGCAATCAGTTGCATCAGCTCGCAGCACGCCGCAACGAACAGCAGTTCGGTCCCACGGGAACTGCAAACGCGATTGCCATGGCGGACATCATCAGTCCTCCGAAGTCCGGCATTGATCAGGTTCACAAAACGGCGAACAATGCGTCCGATACGTCGCCATCGACGGTATCCCGCCGCGCGACTTCGATCGCCGTGCCAAAGATTGTGCCGCCGGAGCAGGAGTCGCTTCCCGCAGCAACAGTTGCTCCACTCGAGCCAGATGCAACGCCTCGCATCGAGCTGACGTCCGGCACAAATCAGGGCTGGCGAAGCAGTCAGCAGCATACTATCAACAGCGACGATATTCTGGTCGCTTTGGAACAGCCGGATGCCCATGTCGATATGCTGCTGGAAGCAATGAACAGCGGAGACGGCGTTGAAACCAGGTCGCTGGCAGCAACACTGCTGGGTGACTGCGATCCGGCGAACACACGCGTCCGCGACGCGTTAGTTCAGCACCAGAGTATCCAGTCTGATCCCGAGATCCTGATCGCACTGTGTGATTCACAGATTGAACGGCATGAAGTGGATCAGCAGACAGTGAACTGCCTGCTTTGCCTGTGTGCCGGTTTCGACAGCGAAATACAAATTCAGGCTGCATCGCAGCTGAGAAATTTTGTCGGGACGGAACAGGAACTGTCCTGTCTGACTGCTTTGAACGAACTTCTCGGAAGTGCAGAACCGAACGTCCGAGCGACCGCATCGGTCACTCTGGGGGACTTCGCTTCGCTTGAAAGCAGCACGATGACTCGACTTCAGGAACTGGCAGATGCGGATGCTGATCCGAATGTGCGTGAGGCCGCTCAGTCTGCATTGACTCGTCAGAAGTCGGACAAGCCGCAGGTCGTTCCAACACTCAGCTTGACATCAGAACGGTAGTTTGTCTCTGCGTGTGCGAGACACCAATTCGAATTCAGCACACATGGCATTCGGATCAGATGACGACAGTACGGAGACTGACCAACATGATCAAGAAGATTTCACTTGCCGGTCTTGCCCTGATGCTGTTTTCAGCAGCAGGCTGCAATTCAATCTCAGATATGTGTCTTGAACACGAAATGTCGTGCCGCAACCATGTCCTGGCCTGCAAGGCCTGGGGAGAATGGTCGTGGTGTTACGACGAACTGGACTATCCCTACCACTTTGCCAAAGGCTTTCGAGCCGGATACGAAAATATCCTGGCTGGCGGTAAGGGATGTCAGCCGACACTCCCGCCTCGTCTGTACTGGAAGCCGTGTTACCAGAATCCTGAGGGGAA
>JANOUN010000197.1:0-14131 GCA_031416875.1 Planctomycetota bacterium
GACTCCAGCAATTTCTTCCCGGTGGGTCGCACCTATCCCAGTCGCTGCCGCTCGATCGATTCGGCAAGCTGTTCCACGATGCCCGCGACGAAGCGATCCAGGTTGCTGGCGGCGTTGTTGGTGCGTTCGCGCCATTGGTTCATGATGGCGATTTTTCGCAGGCCCTTGAAGAGCGTTCCCAGCGCGGAACCGATCGCGCGGCTGGTGGGGTGGAAGATCATTGAGGCGGCTTGTTCGGGGATTTCTTCGTCGATCGAATCTACAGCCACGCGAATCGCCATGAAGCGGCTCGTGCGTTCCTGACAGACCTGAGCAACCGCAAGGCTGCTGGTGTCGGCGGCAAGTCCAGGAAAGCGTTCACACAGTGCCTGCTTTTCCGCGGGCGTCACCGGATGGTTATCGGCCACAATCAGCTTGCCCACATGGATGCGTTTGCGGGCCGGGATGCTGCACTTCACCGGCAGGCTGTTGACATGTGTGTCGCTAATCTCGTTCGCGATCACGATGTCGCCGGGCCGTACGTCTTCGGACAGCGATGAACTGAATCCGACCGACAGAATCCAGGACGGGCGATGCTCAGCAATCAGCAGCTCCGTCGCAGCGCGATGGGACGCGAATCCTTCATCGGCTTCCACGAGTGCGATGCGCGTGGTTTCGCCCAGAAAGCCACCGCGCACGGTCATTTTCTTTTCGGAATAACTCCGCGTGCGATCGAGACGTTTCAGGAACGGCTTCACTTCGCCTTTGTGAGTACACACAATTCCAATGTCGGCGGAAGAGCGGTCCGGAGCCGGTTCTTCGGTGGAAGGTTTCTGTTTTGAGCCTTTGCCTGAATTACTCACGCTGACGCCTCAAAGTCCTTCATGAACTGCACCAGCGCATCGACGCCTTCGGGTGGAAATGCGTTGTAAATGCTGGCCCGCATCCCGCCCACGCTGCGATGGCCCTTGAGCCCGCTGAAGCCCTTCGCTTCGGCGGATTTGACAAACGCATTGTCTTTGTCTTCGTTGCCAGTGACGAACGTCACGTTCATCATCGAACCGCTGCCGGCCCGCGCTGTCGATTTGAACAGCGTGCTCTGCTTCAGATATTCGTACAGCTTCGCGGCTTTGGCTTGATTGCGCACGTCCATCCCCGCCAGTCCGCCATTGGACTTGATCCAGCGGAAGACCAGCATCATCAGGTAGATGCCGAATGTCGGCGGAGTGTTGTACATGGATTCATTTTCGGCATGAGTCCTGTACTGCAGCATCGTCGCCAGATTCTTGTTGCCCGCTTCGATCAGATCCTTGCGAACGATCACGAGCGTGACTCCGCTCGGTCCCAGATTCTTCTGAGCACCGGCGTAGATCAGACCGTACTTGCGAATGTCGATCGGGCGACTGAAGATATCACTGCTGGCGTCACAGACCAGAAACGCGGAGTCCGGGATGCCGTCTGGCTCCCTGCTGAACTGCGTGCCGAATATTGTGTTGTTCGACGTGAAGTGAACATAGGGTGGGTTTTCGCTGTACGTGCAGGCGTCAGGAATGTAGTTGAAGTTGGCGTCCTTGCTGGTGCAGGCGACGTGTGTCTTGCCACTGGACTTCGCTTCTTTCAGAGCCTTCTCGGCCCACACACCTGTGACCAGATAATCAGCCGTGCGATCTGCGGGAAGAAAATTCATCGGCACCATTGAAAACTGCAGCGACGCTCCGCCCTGCAGGAACAGGACGGCGTAGTCGTCCGGGATTCCGGCGAGTTCGCGGCAGAGTCCTTCCGCCTCGGCGGCCACGGCCATAAACGGCTTGCCGCGGTGTGAGTGCTCACAGATGCCGATCCCCGTGTTCCCGAGCGACAGCAGGTTTTCGCGGGCTTCTTCGAGCACAGTTTCGGGCAGGACAGCCGGACCGGCAGAGAAATTCCAAATGCGGCGAGTCATCGCGGCGTCAGCTTTCGTTACGGAAGAAGTGGGATTTACAAGTCGACATTTTTCGCCAAAGCAGGCTGAATTCTAGGGCCTTGCTGCGTTCCTCACAAATCCGGTTGCCAGTTAGACCCGCTGTCAGGAAATCATCGCCTCGGAAACAGGGAATTTCCGCGGTTTCGTGCAGGATCACCATCTGGCGGCAACCTTTGCTGAAGGTGGCAAACTGACGGGCTGAACCATACCGCAGCCGGGCGAAATCTGTTAGGATTCCCCTTCCGCGAAATATGATGTCAGAAAAAACGTTTGACCGAGCCCGCGTGAGTTCGGTTGGTCGAGTCGCGACCAGGGATTCGCCAGTTGCGACGGACCGGTATCGAGTCGCGGACGCGAATGAATTTGATTTCCGGAACCAGGGTCACACATGCAGCTGTCATGCAATCGAGCGTTGTTTTCTTCCGCATTTTCCATCGCCGCCTCCGCCGTTCCTTCGCGAACGCCCAAAGACATTCTTCGAAATGTCTTCATGTCGGTCACCAGTTCCGGTGTGGAACTCGTCGGCACGGATCAGGAAATGGCGATTCGCTATGCCGTCAGCGGTGTCACGACAAGTTCTACCGGCGATGCGCTGCTGCCGACTCAGCGGATGTCATCCATCCTGCGTGAGCTGCAGGATGAACAACTGGAACTCACCATCGACGAGCAGAACATTACTCTGAAAGCGGCGTCGGCCAAGTTTCGACTCACCTCCGAAGATCCTCGTGAGTATCCGCCGGTTCCTCAGTTCAGCGATGAGAACTATTTTCGCATTCCGGCACCCGTGTTTCGTCAGATGATTCGCCGCACGACATTTGCCACGGATACCGAAAGTACGCGTTACGCTCTCGGCGGTCTGCTGCTGGAATTCAACGAGGGCATGGTCACGCTGGCCGCGACCGACAGCCGGCGCCTTGCCGTGGCAACCGCCGCTTGTGAAAAACATGGCACGCCGGAACCTCCGGCGAAGGCAACCGTCGTGCCGACCAAGGCCATGTCATTGCTGGAAAGATCGATTGATCCGCAGGCCGAATTCGTAGACATTGCTGTGCATGAAAATGACGTGATGATGCGTTCCGGATCGTGTGTGGTTTACAGTCGCCTGGTCGAAGGTCGCTTCCCGCGTTATCGCGACGTGATTCCTCGCAGCGGCAACGTCAACGTGCCGCTGCCCGTCGGGCCGTTCTTCGCCGCCGTGCGTCAGTCGCAGATCATCACCGATGAAGAAAGCCGCGGAGTCGATTTTCAGTTTGGCGGATCCATGTTGACGCTCAGCAGCCAGGCCAGTGCCATCGGTGAATCTAAAATTGAACTGCCGATCGAATACGATCACGATGAAGTCAAAATCACATTCGACCCAAAGTACGTCGCCGATTTCCTGAAGGTGCTGGGGCCGGAGACTCTGGTCGATCTGCAGCTGACGGATTCCGATACCGCTGCCGTATTTCGCGTCGAAGATTCTTACACGTATGTCATCATGCCGCTGGCTCAGGATCGGTAGTGTGTGGGCGGCGCAAGCGGCCTGTTGATTTAGTGGTTTTTGGGGCTCATGGTCATACCAACCCGAAGCGCCAGCGAGGAATTCTGCCGTTTCTGCCTCGCTGGCGCTTCGGGTTGGTATGAAATCAACAGCCCGCTGGCGGTTCTGCTCACAGGATTCAATCACGGAAAGGGATTTCAGCCTTGTCTGACGAAGCACTGTCATCACCGTCGTCGCTGAAAAACGTACTGACGCGACTGATTCGCCGCAAAGGACTGGTGAATCGTTCAGCGGCGGAGGCTCTGAATGCTGAATGGAACCGCATCGTCGGCCCGGAAATCGGACGACGCAGCAGAGCGAGGAAAATTCGCGATGGGGTCCTGGAAGTCGTCGTCACCAACAGCGCTGCCATGGAAGAGCTTCGCGGTTACCTCCATGAAACGGTGCTCCAGCATATGCAAACCAGCCTGCCCGAATCCAACATTCGATCGATCCGTTATGTGCGGGCGCGGTGAGCCAAACAAATTTCAAATTTCAAATTTCAAATTTGAGATCCGAATCCTGAAGAGTGAAGTTCCTGAGTTGAACTGAAGGAAGTGCAAAACGTGTCTGTAGTGCCCCCCGCAAACCCTGACGATGATGACGCTCCTGAAAAGAACATGCCAAATACCGCTCCTGAAGAGACGTACGATGGCTCCGACATTCAGCACCTGAAAGGGATTGAAGGAATTCGTACCAGGCCCGCGATGTACATCGGCGACACCGGCGCACCAGGACTGCATCATCTGGTGTACGAAGTCGTCGACAACAGCATTGATGAAGCCGTCAACGGGTACGCGTCTGAGATTCACGTTCAGATCAATCTCGATGAAAGCATTTCGATTGTGGACAACGGTCGAGGCATCCCGATCGACGCCGTCAAAGGCGACGGCCGCTGTGCGCTGGAAGTTGTGCTCACGGAAATCCATGCGGGTGGCAAGTTTAATCGCGAAAGCGGATATAGGGTCGGCACCGGTGGCCTGCACGGCGTCGGCATCACTGCCGTTAATGCGCTGAGTGCCTGGTTGACAGCCGAGATTCGGCGCGGTGGTTCAACGTGGGTGATGGATTTTGAAAAAGGTCGCCGCACATCGGAACTCCGGCAGCTGGGACGAGCGGATGGTACCGGCACACGACTGACGTTTCTGCCAGACCCGACGATCTTCTCGGAGACAAAGTTCTCACTCGACACGCTCACCCGCCGCATGCGAGAACTCGCGTTTTTAACGCCCGGAATTCGCATTACCCTGCGTGACGAACGCGCGGATCGGACGGAATCGTTTCATTTTGAAGATGGGCTCGTTGAGTTTGTCAGGTATCTCAACCGGACGCAGACACCCCTCACGGCCGATGTGTTTCGCGTCATGGCGGAATCGGACGATGTCGTCGTGGAAGTCGCCTTCCAGTACAACGACGGCTACACAGAAAATGTGATGGCCTATGCCAATAACATCTACAACCCGGACGGCGGAACTCACCTGACAGGTTTCCGAGCGGCCCTCACACGCACGATGAACAATTATGCCAAGGGCGGCAATCTCTTCAAAGATGTCACGCCGGTGGGCGAAGACTTCCGTGAAGGTCTGACCGCGATTGTGTCCGTTCGCGTACCGGATCCGAAATTCACTTCACAGAACAAAGTGAAGTTGACCAACAGCGAAGTCGAAGCTGCTGTGCAGACGGTGGTGAACGAAGGCTTCACAAAGTATCTGGAAGAGAATCCGCCGATCGCGAAAAAGCTGATCGCGAAAGCCGTCATGGCCGCAGAAGCTCGCGAAGCGGCTCGCAAATCCCGCGACATGGTCCGCCGCAAAGGCGCGCTGACCACCGGCGGTCTGCCGGAAAAACTCCGTGACTGCCGCAGCCGGGATCTGGAATCAACCGAGCTGTATCTTGTCGAAGGTGATTCCGCCGGTGGCTCAGCAGACACCGGTCGGGACTCCAACATTCAGGCAATTCTGCCGCTGCGGGGAAAAATCCTGAACGTCGAAAAAGCACAACTGGTCAAAGTGCTGGACAACGCAGAAATCAGCAACCTCTTCCGCGGCATCGGGTTGTCTCCCGCCGGCGTCGATGAAGAAATGGATATCAGCAAACGCCGTTACGGCAAGATCATCGTGATGACCGACGCCGACGTGGATGGCAGCCATATTCGCACGCTCCTGCTGACGTTCCTGTTCCGGCACATGCGGGATCTGGTCCAGGGCGGCCACATCTATATCGCCCAGCCGCCGCTGTACCGCGTGATTCAGCGCAAACAGGTGCGTTACGTGCAGACGCATCAGGCGATGATGTCAGAATTGATCAGTCTGGGGATGAGCGGCACACGGCTGACGGTCAAGGCCGACAATACTGTCTTCGCAGATGAAAACCTGCAGAAAATCTGCGATCTGGCCGTGCAGATGGAACAGCCGCTCGAACTGCTGGAACGTCGTGGCATCGATATTCGATACATGATCCGGTTCAGCGGCGGCGAGAAATCCCGTCTGCCGCGTTACCGAGTCCTGTTTGGCGATTCAGAAAAATGGTTCATGGAGCGCGATGATGCAGACGCTTTCCTGAAGTCGCTACTGCCAGTACCTCCGGAATCACCGGCCGTATCTTTAACAACGGAAGGCGAAGCTCCCGCTGTCACGGAGAAGCGTGTGGCCGCGGATGAGCCGGCTGCACCGCGCGAAAAGCTGGCACAGCTCGTTGATCTGCACGAAATCAAGACACTCAATGATGTCTTCGCCCAGCTGAAGGATTACGGTTTCTTCGTCGCGGATTACACCCCGGCGGGGCTGCGGAATGCAGAACCGATTTATCCCTTCGTGCTGGAACGCGATGACGAACGAGTTCCGCTCACCAACCTGCGAGACCTGCTGGTCGAACTGCGTCAGATGGGCGAAAAGGGCCTGACGCTGACGCGGTTCAAGGGTCTGGGCGAAATGAATTCTGAAGAACTCTGGGACACCAGCATGGACCCGGAAAAGCGCACGCTGCTTCAGATCCGGATGGAAGACGCCGCCGCCGCCGATGAAATCTTCCGAGTCCTCATGGGCGACGCCGTCGAACCCCGCCGCGAATTCATCGAAAAGCACGCCCTGGATGTGAAGCAACTGGATATCTGAGTTGCACCAGGTTTATCACGCGATCCGAAAGAGATTGTATTCCTGGCAAAAAGATGGTCGGCAGAAAAATAAACAAGTTCACATTTCTTGCCGTACATCTTTTTGCAAGGATCGCTACTGAATCGTCGTGAATTGTATCGCGTTCCTCGTCAGATTGGCCCAAAGAATAGCTTTGAGCGATGTATGGTGAAGAAGGCAACGAGCGTGCGTAAGGAAGGCGTCCTCTCGACGGTGCAATGCCGTCAGCTTGAAGGCGACATCAGGGGCTAATAATCTCATTTCTTGATCGGCAATCACGCCATTCCTGCCAATGACCGACACTTTTGGATCGAGAGGCACTTCTTCTTGAAAGAAATGCTGCAAGGCTTCGTTGTAGAGTGGCAGTTCCAGCCCAGTGCCCCAATCGCGAACAAGTGAGACCAGCGTGTCACGAAATCTGACGGCACCGGGCGCTGTGAGATCGAAATTGTCCGACTGGATTTCCGGATACCTCAAGTTTGCGAGTGAGTCTTGACAGTTTACGAATTCGTGCTGCACCCTTTCGGTGCGAGTGTTGACTATCTTTGCATGGTGGAGGCCGAACAGAAGCAGGTAGTTGATTGCCTGAGCGCGATGTCGCGGGTGAATTGCCTCGACCGCTTTGAATTCAAATAGCCCGCCGCCACCGACAATCGCATCGGCAACGAATCGTTTCGTAAATGTTTCATGCGAGATCACAACGCCAACCTCCAACTCGACAGCATTCATCCTTGCAGCAAGTTCCCGTTTGTAGACGATCTCGTCAAACAATCGACCAAACTCATGATGAACGGCAAACAGATGTTGCATCACTTCGTACGCGACGCCACCAAACTCCTGCTGAGTTATTGCATGAATTGGAATCGAAGTCGTGATTGGCATAAGTGTTGTTTCAATGGCAGAAGGACAGGCGGTAATAATATGGGACGAACGGATGCTACCGTCGCCACGTCACATACTCACGCCCGAGCGTTCCGGTCACCGGTATGCGATCGAGTCATTGAATTTTTTTGCCGTACATCTTTTTGCCAGGAGTTTCGACCTTGTCCAGCAGATATCGCCGACGCGATAGCTTTTGCTGGTGCGTGTTCGGTTTTGGGAGATTCAAAACCTCGCACTTCGAGTGACATTCGAAAATCGTTGACGATCGCCTCTGCGCAGTGGTACACTGAGGTAACACGAAGGGGTTATCGGTATGCCAACATCAACGCAGGAACTTCAGAGTTTTCAACAGTATGCCGCTGCCCGTATTCAGAACGGAGCGGCGATGCTGGAGTTGGACGATCTTTTGGACGAATGGAAACATCAGAATCCAGATCCGAAGCAACTCCAGGAAGATGTCCTGGCAGTCAAGGCAGCGTTGCAAGCGATGGCGAGCGGCGATACGGGGCGGCCTGCGGAGGAAGTCGTTCGTGAAATTCGGACGAAATACAAACTGGCGAAAGAATAATGCCAGTGTACGTCGTTCGCCTGCTGGCGTCGGCAGCAATTAGGATCACCGAAAAAGAACTCACACTCTTCGCGGAACTCAGGCGGCAGGAAGTACGTGCCAGATCGGCCGC
Organism: Planctomycetota bacterium; assembly: GCA_031416875.1. Taxonomy (GTDB): domain Bacteria; phylum Planctomycetota; class Planctomycetia; order Planctomycetales; family Planctomycetaceae; genus SXXK01. The sequence goes on from JANOUN010000197.1 coordinate 8,155, forward strand.
AGGCTTTCCAATCCCCTGGACAGACAGTAGTTCCATTTTTTCCTTTTGCATATGCTGATTGCATTTCACAAACCTTACGGCGTGCTTTCGCAGTTCACACCGGACGGCTCGCCAAATCGTCCGCTCGCGGAGTTTGGATTTCCGAAGAATGTTTACCCCATCGGACGCCTCGACGCGGACTCCGAAGGTCTGTTGCTCCTGAGCGATGAACCGGCGTGGAACGCGAGGCTTCTCGAACCGCGTCATGCGCACGAACGAGAGTATTGGGTGCAGGTTGAACGAATCCCTGACGCCAATGATCTGGAGCAACTTGCGGCCGGGGTGCTGGTTCAGGGACGCATGACTTTGCCCTGTCGGGCGTGGTTGCCGGAGGCTCAACCGCATGTACCACCTCGCGATCCGCCGATCCGCTTCCGCAGGAATGTGCCCGACTGCTGGATTTTCATGGAGTTGATCGAAGGCAAAAACCGTCAGGTGCGGCGCATGACTGCGGCCATCGGTCATCCGACACTCCGCCTGTTGCGCGCCAGGATTGGCAGACTCACCCTGGGTGATTTGCCGGCTGGCCAATGGAAGATCCTGACGCCGCAGGAGCGGAAGCTGGCCGCGGACGATCATTCCGCGTAAGGAACTCCGATGCGTTCCGCAAGCTGTTCCAGCAGGTCGGAAATCGCCAGATGTGCGCGCCGTGACTGCCGGATAATCAGCAGTTGGTTATGGAAATTCAGCTGACCGCGCACTACGATGACATCGCGAGTCCCTGTTCGCAGAGCCAACGAATATCGCCGAGAATCACTTCGGGTAGCGACCAGTCGACTTTCAGACCCGGAAACAGTTTGACGGCTTCCTTTGCGAGGACATCCAACTTCAGTCCGGGTAAGGGGCCATACCCAGGGACGAGCAAAGCACCTTTGAATTGTTCATCAGTAGATAAAGGCGGCGTTCCCAAAATTGCCGCAAGATCCATCAACACATAACGACGGGCCACGGCTCGGCGATCCTCTCGTAGTTGCAGGCGGCGCTGAGATGTACAGATGACATTTCCGCCTTCGATGGCTCGGCGCAGGCCGTCCTTGACGGCTGCGGGCAGGTATCCTTCGCGCTCAAGCTGAATCCGAACTTCGGATTCGCGACCACGGCTTCGCAATACAGCGTGTTCAACTTCCAGCGGAGTCACGAATCCAATGTCCTGCAATTCACGACGAAGGCGAATGGCCGCAGATCGAACCTGCAAGAACGACTTTGTCGTTCGCATGCTCAGGAGTGTCTTCAAGTCGCCATTGAGCGACGAGAAATAGCCCGCCCCGTCAACGTATTCGAGGAATCTCGCGCTCGGAATCAGTTTCTTGACAGTCGTCCGCGAAGTGCTGGTCTGATCGACATTCTTGTGGGACACACTGCCCGAATCACCCGCGTAGAACTGAGACTGAATGAAGTGCCACCCCGACTCCGCTTCGATCAGAACAAAGAAACTGTTCGGCCGATTTCGCAATAGCCATGGCAAACAGCGGTGGAACAGCGTTGCCGATCAAGCGGTAGCCGCTGACCAAATCCATGGCAGAACCAGGAGCCATGATCTTAAACGAATCAGGGAATGACTGAAGCCGGGCGCGTTCTCGGAGTGAGAGGGGGCGATCCTTCGTGGGGTGCAGGAAATATCTTGGATTATGGAAGTTGGTGAGAACGGTTGGTGACGGCTCGTCCCACGACGGTCGCTTGAAGAGTCCGGAGCAAAACATCGCACCCTTCAAGTCGTACTTGCCATTAACCTCTTTCAGGTATCCGCGGCTCAACAGTGATTCGATGTCCGATTGAATTTCCGTGAAATCAGTCAATCGCGAGATTTCCTCAGCCGAGAGTGGGTTGCCATTGGGAATGTCGCCGTAGCGTTTGTGGCGACGGTGCTTCGAGATTGTCTCCAACAGAAACGCCTGGCGCTCAGAGACTTCGCCGAAGACTTCGGGAATCTGCCATGAGTAAACCGACGTGTTGGCGTGTCGCACATTGCAGAGTTTTTGCCCCGGCGCGATCGCTCGAAACACCGCATCGTATTTCTGAGGCCAAGCGTTTGTAATCGCGTGATCGGCGACGGAATCGGAGAGTTCAACCAAATCGCCGATCGCATCGCGGATCGTTCGCGCCCGCCGAAGTTTCTTCTGTGCAGTTTCAGGCAGCGGATCAAACAAGGAACGCAGTGGCTTATCCGACGTGATCTTGAACTCTCCGTTGCGGGAACGAACGGCATGTGTCGGAGCGGGCCACGGAAATCCTTCGACGCTGCTCGCCGCCTGATAACCGGCAAAGACAATTCGCCGCCGATGCTGCGGAACGCCAAATGCAGCGGCGTCAAGGATGCGATGTTCAACCTCGTATCCAATCTTGCGAAAGTCCGTCACGATCTGCTTGAGAAATGTCCCCTGAAAATTCTGAGCGAGGCCGTCCACATTCTCGGCCAGGAACAGTCGAGGTTGCAGTTGCCGAACAACGGCCAGCATCTCGCGATAGAGCGTGTTGCGAAGGTCACTTTCTTGCTTGGGGCCAGCCTTCGAAAAGCCTTGGCACGGAAAACCGCCCAGTACCAGATCGCAACCGCAAAGTTCCTGGATGTCCGCGTGGAAGCAATCTGAGGTGACATCGCGAACAAACACGCGGTCATCCACATTACGGCGATAACAATCAACAGCGTGTTCGTCGTAGTCACAAGCATAGGCAATCTCAAATCCATGTTCCTTAAATCCGAGATCAAGCCCGCCGCAGCCACAAAAGATGCTGACAGTTCTCATGTGGATTTCCGCCGTTCAGACTGCCAGATACCAGAATGAAAAAATGTGCGCCATCGATTGATTACCGAAGCACCTAACGCTCGCCTCGGTCGCAGAGATTGTAGTCTCCGTGGATCAAGGATTGAAGTGGACCTCAGAATTCGGACCAGTTGAGTGCGATTCTTTGTTTGAGTGGCGAGGTGTCTTGGTTTGCAGGAGTTGAAGGCATCCCAAGGCGTTCGGTTGTTGAGGCTCGAAGTGGTCGTTGGTGGCAGTAAATATTGAAATACTCTGATTGTCCAATGTGACAATCGGCTCCTGTGAGATACGCTTTGAGTTGTATTAAGGGCCTGCGTAAAAATGACTTTTACAAGTTCAAGAAAACATCGACGGGCAGTCGCATGATCAATTCATGCGGGAATCCGGCTGCCCGGCGACTGGCCGCCAGGGCATTCGTGTTGTGTTTTTCCGAGCGTTTCAACAATCGAGAATCCGTTGTATCGATCGATTCGAGTCGGGGGCGATTCGCTTCCCTGACTCAAGTAGTTGTGAGAGTAATTTTTGCGAAGGCCGTAAGTAACGTAAATTGGGTACTCGCAACGTTCTCAATTCTCAACCGATGGAGACCAGGGAATCGCCGATCAGCGGCGAGTAGAATGCAGCCGCCGTGTCGAATATATTTCGGCTGTCGTTGCTGGTAGGAGGCGGGGAAGGATGCCTGACGTGATTTCTTCGCACCTCGCCGCAAAAAAAACACTTTGTTCGAACTGGGACTCCGAGTTCCGGTCGCGAAGCGACACAGATTAAACATCAATCTCTCGTTTGAATTGAAGTCATGCAAGAATTCAAAAAGCTGTTGGTTGCCAATCGGTCTGAAATTGCCATCCGAGTTTTTCGAAGTGCGTCGGAACTGGGGATTCGGACGGTCGCGATTTATTCGCACGAAGACCGCTACGCGCTGCATCGGTTTAAGGCAGACGAAGCGTATCGCATCGGCAAGACGGGCGAGCCGATTCGGTCGTATCTGGACATTCCTTCGATCATCGCACTGGCGAAACAGATTGAAGTGGATGCGATCCATCCAGGCTACGGATTCCTCTCAGAGCGACCGGAGTTTGCCAAAGCGTGTGCCGAGGCCGGGATCAAGTTCGTTGGGCCAAGTGTCGCGTGTCTGGAATCGCTCGGCGACAAAACGGCGGCCCGGACCATCGCGATTTCCGCTGGCGTACCGGTTCTCGGTGGTACGGAACAGTCCATTGAATCGCTCGACGAGGCTCGTTCGAAGGCCACGGAGCTTGGTTTCCCGGTGATGATCAAAGCGGCCAAAGGCGGCGGGGGGCGCGGGATGCGCGCGGTGATGACCGTCGCCGACTTTGATCAGGCGTTTGAATCAGCTCGCAACGAAGCGCATACGGCGTTCGGCTGTGCTGATGTGTTCATTGAAAAGTTCATCAACCGTGCCAAACACATCGAAGTTCAGTTGCTGGGCGACGAACATGGCAATCTCGTGCATCTGTTTGAACGCGACTGTTCGGTCCAGCGTCGCCATCAGAAAGTCGTCGAAATTGCCCCCGCGCCCAATCTGTCTCAAAAGCTGCGAGATGGCATTCTGGAAGCGGCGCTGAAGATCGGCAAAGCCGTCAATTACTCATGCGCTGGCACGGTAGAATTCCTGGTGGATGTCGATGCCGAGAGGTTTTTCTTCATTGAAGTGAACCCTCGAATTCAGGTCGAGCACACGGTGACCGAAGAGATCACCAATATTGATATCGTGAAGTCACAGATTCTGGTCGCTCAGGGAATGAAACTGGCAGACGACGACATCGGCCTTGGCGATCAGTCGAACGTGCAGGTCAACGGGTTTTCGGTGCAGTGTCGAGTCACCACGGAAGATCCGGCCAACAATTTCATGCCGGATTATGGGCGCGTGACTCACTACCGTTCGTCGGGTGGCATGGGAATTCGTCTGGACGCTGGCAGCGCGTTTTCCGGCGCGGTCGTGAATCCGTTTTACGATTCGCTGCTGACCAAAGTGACGACTCGCGGTCGGAGGTTTGTGGACGCCGTGCATCGCATGGAACGGACTCTGCGGGAATTCCGGATTCGTGGCGTGAAAACGAATATTCCGTTTCTCAGTAAAGTCGTGGCGCATCCGACGTTTATCGACGGTGACTGCACAACGCGCTTTATTGATGAAACCCCTGAACTGTTTCAGTTCGATCATCGCAAAAACCGGGCGACCAAGCTGCTGTCGTATCTGGCAGAAACGATCGTCAACGGTAACAGCCTGGTGAAGGGGCGTCCGAAGTCACTCCGCCGCGAACCGGCGATATCTCCCAGTGTGCCGCGGGGTGTTAATCCGCCGAAAGGAACCCGTGACCAGCTGAAGGAGCTCGGCGCAGCCGGATTCGCGAAGTGGGTCCTGCAGCAGAAGCGACTGCTGATCACCGATACGACGTTTCGCGATGCTCATCAGTCGCTGTTGGCGACGCGGATGAGAACGTTTGATCTGCTGGCCGTTTCCGATGCGTACGCTCATTACTGTTCCGAAATGTTCAGTCTGGAAATGTGGGGCGGTGCGACATTTGACACGTCCATGCGATTTCTGAAGGAATGCCCGTGGCAGCGACTCGTGCAGATGCGCGAAAAAGTGCCCAACATTCTGTTCCAGATGCTGCTGCGATCATCCAACGCGGTCGGCTATACGAACTATCCGGACAACATCGTGAAGGTGTTTGTGAAGGAAGCGGCCGATGCCGGGATTGACGTCTTCCGAGTCTTCGACTGCCTGAACTGGCTGCCGAACATGAAAGTGGCGATGGATGCGATCGTCAGTACGGGTGCTATCTGCGAAGCGGCGATCTGTTACACAGGCGACATCACGAATCCCAAACGTACAAAATATGACCTGAAGTATTACGTCGATCTGGCGAAGCAACTGGAAAAAATGGGCGCGCATTTCCTTGCGATCAAGGACATGGCAGGGCTGTGCAAACCGGCGGCTGCGTCTCAGTTGATTTACGCCCTGAAACAGGAAATCGGCATTCCGATTCATTTCCACACGCACGACACAGCCGGCATTCAGGCTGCGTCGATTCTGGAGGGCAGCAAGGTCGGACTGGACATTGCTGACGCCGCGATGGCACCGATGTCCGGCGGGACGTCACAGGTGAATCGCAGCATTTCGACGAGCGTATTGAGATTCACCTGTGACG
>JANOUN010000198.1:0-2439 GCA_031416875.1 Planctomycetota bacterium
GGCCGGATCGTCCTGGGCGGGCGCGAGGTACAGCTCGCGCGTGGGGATGGCGTATACCACACCCGGCTGCCGTCGCGAATACGCAGGGCGTACAGGCCGCCGCCGAAGCGCGCTGGAATCGTATCAACCACTGACAGCGCCACGTAGACGATGGCGGTATCTGCGGCGGGGCCCCACATGATGCTCCCCTGATTTCCTCCCTTCCCGAGCTGCGCTTGCCACACGATCGCACCGTTTCTGTCGGGATCGATTGCGTGAAGCACGCCGTCTTCGTCGCCAATGTAGATCATGGTCGCAGTGACCAGTGGTGCGGCCTTGAATCCGGGCGCGAATTTTTTGGGGTCGGGATCATCGATCGAGCGATACTTCCAGATCTCTTCACCGGTTTTGAGATTCAGGCAATGCAGATACCCGGCGAGAGCCGGCGCGTAAACGAAGTCGCCGACAATCGCAACGGCCGCCACCCAGCCATCCGGTGATGCCAGTTCCCATCTGAGTGTTGGCTGTTCGGTCAGTGTCGATCCAGAAATCCCGCGCTGGTCCGGAGTCGCTCGAAACGACGCCCAACTGGATTTAAGCGGCGCTTCGATACCCTGGAATGTTGGCGAGGCCACCGTTGATCGCCCCAAATGACTCGAAACGGTGATCGCGGCAAGTCCGGTGCCTATCTGACGCAGCGCAGTGCGCCGGGATGTCGTTGCTGAAGGCATAGTTCGCATCGCAATGATTCCTTCAAAAGTGATTTCTGCGAATCACATCGCGTTTCGATAAAGTTCCACGAATGCCGCCACATCCATTGTCCGCGGATTGAATGTGCCGGTCCACTGCTGCGCCGCCTCAGCCGCCAGCAGATCCAGCACAATTTCGTCCGCATTAACATGGATCGCCTGAGACATCGACACCGGCATCTCTGCCAGCCGCAGGAATTCGGTGAACCCGTCCGCCAATTGGCCAGCAGCAGACTCACGATTGGTTCCAGCATCATCCCATTTTGCCGCAATCACCAGATCGCGGTACAAGTCACCCACGGCGCTGGCATTCCATTGCATAACGTGCGGGAGCAACAGTCCCACGGCGACGCCGTGTTTCGTTCCGTAATGTGCGCTGAGCGGATTTGCGGCGGCATGGGCAGCTCCCAGCATACTATTTTCAATGGCGGCACCGGCCAGGAATGCCCCCAGCTGCATTTTTCCGCGGGCGTCCAGATTTTGGGGTTCCCGCAGCATCACCGGAAATGCGGCCGACAGATGTTCCCATGCCTGTCGCGCGAACATCTGAGAGATCGGGTTGCGTTTTGTCGTGACGTAACTTTCAATCGCGTGCGTCATCGCATCAATTCCCGTGGCCGCGGCGACGGCAGGAGGCATAGTCACGGTGAGTTCCGGGTCCAGGATGGCGACCCGGCACGCTGCCTTGGGATCACCACAGGCCATTTTCATATGCGTTTCCGCATCCGCGATGACAGCGAACGATTGTGCTTCGCTCCCTGTCCCGGATGTCGTGGGTACCGCGATCATCGGAAGCATAGCCAGCGTCGCTTTGCCAACTCCTTTGTAGTCCTGCATCCGGCCGCCGTTGGTCAGGAGGAAGTTGGCACCTTTGGCACAGTCGATGCTGCTGCCACCGCCGAGCCCCACGATCAACCCAATATTTTCTGTCCTCGCGAATGCAACGCAGCGATCGACGTGGTCTGTGGTTGGGTTTTCCTGCACCTGATCAAAAACTGCAACCTCAAGTCCTGCTGCGCTCAGATGCTTTTGAGCCTGATCGCAGTAACCGGTTTTCCGCAGCCCGACGTCGGTCACGACGAGCACTCGTCGGCCACCTAGTTCGCGTGCGAGCTTTCCAAGCTGACTGAAAGCGCCGCATCCGAAGACCACGCGCGTTCGCGGATTGAAATCAAAGGCCGCGGCGGACTCCAGGCGATCGGCAGGACTCCGATGAGTTGGCTGAACGAAAGATGTCATGAAAGGCCAAAGTGCAGGGCGGCGTGTTTGGTAGGCGTTTTTGAATGGTATTCGGGGTGCAGGATAGTCTTCCGATCGCTCAACGACAACGAGGAAGCACAATTTGCCCACGGCTGGCCAGTTTCTGAATTTGTAGGGTGTCGCCAGGATCGATACGTCTGAATCAGGAATCACTGCAATGGCGTGGACTTAAGGCGAGCGGGGGATGTGAATCCCCTGATTTGTCGCGAATGATGCGAAAATCAGGGCACTTACGTACCCCGCTCGCCAGTCGGATTGCTTAAGTCCACGCCATTGGAGGAATCACTGCGTGTGGCACAACGCCAATTGCGATACGCGCTGGGCGGATGGGCAAGCCTTCAATCTGGCAACTAAACCGCGTTCACAATGAGATGCGGAGTTTTCTGTAGGGTGTGACAAGCGAGCAACGCGAGCGCGGGCACACCGAGGATTCCGCGGAAACGTGGTGTGC
>JANOUN010000199.1:0-1537 GCA_031416875.1 Planctomycetota bacterium
TTGCTGTAGGTGTCATTTGCGTGCAGAATGCAGAAAGGATTGATCGTTGTCTAGCATCGATAGGACGAAGAGGTTTGTTGCGTGATCCTAGCTGAGAGGGCTTGGATATGGACATGGTTGAGATGCCAAATGGAAAACCAAAGGCGAAGTCAAAAGCCCGCATCGCGAAACAACAAGTTCTTTTCAGTGGCAACTAATCGGTTGAACCAGACGAAATGACATCAGAGAAGTACATGACGGATGAGGAATTTCATCTATTCGAGCGAGGCTCGTGGGTTTATCCCCATCCCGTTGCACTTTCATGTGGCCGAATCGTTCGCAGCCGATCAGAGGAAAATTTGTTGGATGCGTTGTTGAAGGGTGCCGAGATTCTGGCTCGTTATCTGGCATCCGTGTCACTGGCATCCTATGCCGTGCGCGACGACGCCACAGAATCGCCGGATATGTTTGCAAAGCTTGATGGTCACCTTGCCTTTGGGCATTTTCTCACCATCAGTCAGCAAGTCGCCAAGCTGAAGTGCAATCACCCAGCAAAGCCTTACTTGAAATCCGGGTTCGCCAGTGACAATGTTGCCACAAGCGGTCGGGTGACCGACGACGCACTCATAAATCTGTTGAATCTGCGAAATGAACTTGGACACGATTTGAACAGCATTACTCGGCCCAAGGCTATTTCCGTCTTGAAGGAGCGAGCACCGCAAACCGAATTCGCTACAGCTCTCAATGGCGTTCAGGCGCTGCTCCAGTTGCCGCTTTTCGTTATTGAAGACATTGGCTACACGAAAGGGAAACTCACTGGTCAACGGCTGATGCTCATGGGGGATGCTGCCGATCCGCCGCCGGAAACAATTGACCTGTCACACCCACTCAATTCCGATGGTGATCCGTACGTCGGATTCAGCGATTCGATTTATGTTCTGGCTCCCATGCTCGTCTGGCGCGTTTCTTACACAACGTCAAATTACAAGCTCTTCATATTCGACACGATTCAAAGTGATATTGTGAAGTATAAGGCTGTGGAAGTCAGCACTTTTGAATCGAAAGACGACGGTAAGCGTACACCAGCACCATAATTGACACGCCGATTATCGTAGTGGGTTTCCAGTTTCTGTATCAAGACATGGAGACCTGACGAATGGCTCGTACGAAGAGTGCTGAGGTGTGGGCGTTGTGGCGTGATCGGTTACGGCGGTTTCAAAGTTCCGATCTGACGGTTGCAGCTTTCTGTGACTGGGAAGGTGTATCGCAGGCGGCGTTTTATGTGTGGCGGAAAAAGCTGCCCGCCGATTCCGGTCTGCGGTCCCGGAAGACTGTCGAAAGGGTATCGAGCAGGTTGGCGTCGGCACCAGCTTTCGTGCAGATTCTGCCACGCGTGAGTCGCCCACACGATACGGTTGCGAAAGTCGTGATGACACTGGCCGATGGCACGCGTGTGGAGTTTCCGGCAAGTGATCGTGAATTGATTGCTCATGTGGTGTTGTCTGTTGCGACGGCGCACTCGGCAGCGGCGTTGCAGGGAGGTGATCGATGATTGCAA
>JANOUN010000200.1:0-5338 GCA_031416875.1 Planctomycetota bacterium
ACAACCGAATGGACAAAATAGCCGGAAACACTTCCGTACAAAAACCTAGTGCTATACTGCACGCGGTTGGCATTGGCTCGTTTAACCGCGTGCGCAGCGGGCCGCGATTGTTCTATTTGAAATTTCGTATTTGAGATTTGAGATTTGAAATACGAAGCGCGGGGCGTTGCCCACAAGGTTAAACGAATGTGCCATCCTCAACCCCGTGCGGTATAACGCTTCGGGTTACAAATCGAGTGCCATTGGGCTAGCGCCCTGCGGCTGATTAGAATTGTTCCAAAACAGCATTAAATCGACAGTCCCCCGGAGCAGGTGGGAGCGGAAGCCATGCAAACCTGATCGCGATTTCCAGTTTTTCCCCGGCGACGATTGGTCTCCCTTAAGGATTTGCTAGACTGTCGTTCCTGATATTTGATCCTTGAGGAGTGATTCCCATGACAAATGAAGAAGCCGAAAACCAGCTCGCAGCAGAAGATCTGACGCAGCAATATGCTTTGACCGAAGATGGACTGCTGAAAGTTTACAGCGTTGGCCCCGTGACGGTCCTGGGATTTTCCGGGAAGGATGTTCCGTCAGAGTTTAATGTCGCCCACTACAGGGCCGCCATTACTGATCTGCTGAAGATCAACAATTCATCGACTGTGGCGTTTGACCTGACGGGCGTGCGTTTGGTGCCAAGCGGAATGCTGGGGCTGTTGGTCTCACTGACTCGAATTCCAAACCTTCCATTGAAGGTCCAGATGTTCAATCCGAGTGCGGATGTTCGCGAAGTGCTGGCGATCACAAAACTCAACCGCATGATTGAAATTTGCGAAGTCAATGTCGGGGAAACGGCATAAATCCAGCACTTCCATGAATCCTTCACGTGGTTGGCAGGTTCGGCTACACTTCGTCGCTTCCGGGTTTCGCCGGTTAGAATCTGCATATGCGGCCTCGCTGGCCACGGATTCTGCAACGCCTTTGCGGGCGGCGAAAACTGAACGTTAGCGGCTGTACATTGAGTCATGATTGTAAGTAAGAACTGGCTGGCCGAATACGTGTCGTTGCCACCGAGCGTTGAAGAACTGACTCATCGGCTGACCATGTCGGGGCTCAATCTGGAAGAATTCCACGAGGTCACGGCGGGCCTGTCAAAGCCGGATGTGGCGATTGATATCGAAGTCACCAGCAACCGACCCGACTGTCTTGGACATATCGGGGTCGCACGCGAAGTGTCCGTGTTGTTTGGTGAGCGGCTGACGATCCCCGCCGCAGCGGTGACAGAATCCGGACCGGCCGCCAGCTCCGTCGCCTCGATCTCCATCGAGTGCCCGGACCTGTGCCCCGAATATCATGGGCGTGTGATTCGAGGAGTCAGAATTGGTCCCGGTCCGACATGGCTGAAAGATCGCCTGGCGGCCGTCGGCATCAATTCGGTCAACAATGTCGTCGATGTGACAAATTTTGTGATGATGGAATGCGGACAGCCGCTGCACGCTTTCGATCTCGATCGACTTCACGGTCAGAAAATCGTCGTCCGCCGCGCGAAGAAGGGTGAGACGATCACTGCGATTGATCAGCGGCAATATGCATTGACCGAAGAGATGTGTGTGATTGCCGACGCTGATCGTCCGGTGGCCGTCGCCGGCGTCATGGGTGGCTTCGATACAGAGATTTCAGAGACCACAACGAACGTGCTGATCGAAGCGGCGTCGTTCGCGTCGCTGTCAGTTCGAGCGACGGCGCGATCATTGAAGTTACATAGCCCTTCATCGTATCGCTTTGAGCGAAAAGTCGATCGGCAGTGGCTCGATTGGGCATCACGCCGCTGCTGTGAGCTGATTCAGAAGGTTGCAGGCGGTACGCTGCTGGCAGGTACGGTTGTCGCTGGGCAGTCAGTGCCTGCCATGCGAGATCCTGTCACTCTGCGATTTGGTCAGGTGCCGCGATTGCTTGGGATTGAGATTGCGGCCGACGAATGTGTTGACATTCTGAAGCGGCTGGGATTGAAGTGTCTTGAACGCAAAGTGAACTCGGCGACATTCGAACCACCCAGCTGGCGCCCTGACCTGTTGCGAGAATGTGATCTGATCGAAGAAGTGGCTCGTATTCACGGTTACGAGCATATCCCGACCGATGCCACATTGCCGATCGTGGCGACAGCCAGGACTCTGCGTGAACGTGTGATTGACACGATTCGTATGCAGCTTGCCGCGAGCGGCCTCTCAGAAGCCCTGACGATGTCGTTTGTCAGCGAGCAGCAGCGACAGTTGCTCCGGCCACACGGAGAGATCCATGCGGTTGCCGTGAGTCATTCCAGCCGCAGTCATGAAGATCAACTGCGACAAAGTCTGATTCCAAGTCTTCTCGCCTGCCGTCGCCAGAACGAACGGCACGGGTGCGCGAACGCGGAATTGTTTGAAGTGGCGCGCGTGTACCTGACCGCTGGACTGGGGCAGCCTGAACATGAGGCCGAACCATGGACAATCGGCATCGTTTCCGGACGACCGTTCGCCCAGGTCCTGGGTGTGGTCGAATCGCTTGCCGCAAAGCTGGCTCCGCAAGCCGTGCTGACAACCGAACCCGCATCGCATCCGGAATATACGGCAGGCCGAGGCGCGGCAGTGAGTCTGAACGGAAAGCTGTGGGGCTGGCTGGGAGAACTCAATCGCGACGTGCTGGATCGCTGTGACCTGCAGGACGCAGTTTGCGTCGCCGAGCTGCGAGTGCCGCTCATCGAAGAATTATTTGCAGCCAGGCGCTCGTATGCTCCGCTGCCACGATTTCCGTCGATTTCCCGGGATCTGAATTTCGTACTTCCGGAATCAGTTTCATGGGCTCAGTTATCGGAAACTGTGTCCAAATCTGCGGGCGCGCTGTTGCTGGGAACATCGTTTGGTGGACAGTACCGCGGAAAACAGATCGATCCTGACCGGAAGTCATATCTGATCACCTGCCGGTTTATGGCATCCGACCGTACGTTAACGACGGAAGAGGTCGACACGGTCGTAAAAAAAGTGATTGCCAGCTGTGAAACTCAATTGTCCGCGAAACTGCGAGCGTGATGCTGAATGAACCGAATCCTGCTCAAATCAAAAATCCATCGTGCGACTGTCACGGATGCCAGCCTGCACTACGAAGGCAGCGTCACGCTGGACCCGCTGCTGATGGAAGCGAGCGACATTGTCGAATGGGAACAGGTTGATATTTATGACATCAACAACGGCAACCGCCTCACGACGTACGCGATCAGTGGCGAACGCGGTTCGGGCATCGTGTGTCTCAACGGGGCCGCCGCTCGCCTGGTCCATATCGGCGACCTTGTGATCATCTGCTGCTATGCACAGTACTCAGATGAAGAACGTCAAACGCACGTTCCAAAGATCGTGCTGGTCGATGGCAAAAACTGCATTCCCCGGCGCCGGAAGTCGTAGTGTGGTGTCACTCGCAGTTGTTGAATTATTCCGTAGCGGAATTCGCAAGAATTCCGAGCGAACCCGAATTCTCACAAATCACTCGTGAGTCACGATCCCGGACAGACGGCTCACTAAACACAACTCCATTCATGTCCGGCTACTCAGCTCAAATCGCCGCTCGCACGATTCAACATCGGCACAAGGTTGATGCAATCCACGACGCTGCACAGTCTGATATCGTTGTCATAACCAAGGTCGCACAGGTTGCGACCACCTTGCGTAGTCCGCATTGCTGATTCAATTCTTGCGGACAGTTTTTCATCGCCGTCAGCGTGCGAATTCTCACCCACGCTCTGTCGCCAGAACCCGTGGGCGATCCGAGCACAGTCATTCAGCACCCAGCGCTGCAAGGTCGAATTATTCGAGGCGACCATTTGCAGAAGAGCCTCCACGACAGCCCCGGCAAACAGTATGTCTTCGCCGGTGATGACACCGTCGGTTACGGCACAGACCAGATGGACAGGACAATGATCAGCGTGCAGTCGTTCTGCGACCGCCCGTCGATTGACGAAAGCTCCGATCAGGATAGTTTCCGCAGCGGCCGATTTCAGCAAAGCCTGAGTTCCATTGGTAGTCGTGAACGCGATGGTTTTACCTGCGACTCGACCTGGTGCGTATTCCGCGGGTGAATTGCCGCAATCGAAACCTTCAATGAGGACACCCCCGCGTTCGCCACCCAGCAGCACGTCGTCAGCATGCGATTGTTCACGAATTTGCCGAGCTTCCTCCGGCGTGCCGCACGGGATCACTCGCTTCGCCCCGTTGTGGAGCGCCGTGATGATCGTGGACGACGCACGCAGGATGTCGATAATCACGACCGTGCCACCCGCCAGATTCGCAGTGTTCATCAGGGCAGGCAGGAAATGGACGTTCAAGGGCTGCAAAATTTGGGTTCCTGTGTAATGTACGATGGACATTCATGTCCGTCGTATTGTCCAGGAAACGCTGTCGATGGAAAGACTAAACGAGGGTGCGATCTGCGTATTGCGCCGTGAGACGGGAAAGAAATGGTCTGTTTAAGAAAAAGGCGTCTTGCCGGAGAATGTTCATCTTCACACTAAGGTTTCTGAACGTCTCAAGGACACGTACGACAAAGGTGCCTCACTCCCGTCGCCCTCACTCCCGTCGCCCCCTGTGTCCGATGCGACGGCGGCCGGATCGCTCCCAAATTCTATTCGTCGAGAGCCTCGATCACCTGCTGCCGTGACAGTGGTCGTCGTTGTGCTCGCAGAATCCTCAACAGTCGCACTTTCTGCCCGTCGATGGTGAAGATCACACGGAATACATTCGGGGCACGACCAAACAGCACTTCGAACAACGGCACGGCAACTTTGGGATCTTCCGCTGCGCAGGAACAACGCTGTGGATTGCTTTGCAGTGTCAGAATCTTTCGCTGCAATCGCGCAAGCCACTTGTCAGCAGTGACAGGAGCGTTGACCGCAGCCCGCTTGTAGACCTGCAACACATCGCCGCGAGCCAAACGATGCACGACGATTTCGTATTGCATGATTCTATCGGTCGATACGGCCTTCCTGAATCAACTGAAAGGCTTCATTCAGCGGCAGTCCTTCGTCACCAGCTTGCCATTCATCGACCGCTTCCTGAATCTTCGCCATATCTGCATCTGCCTGTTGCAGAGCTTCCAATGCAGCCCGCAGTACTTCATCAGGGTTACTGTATTCCCCGGTCGCAATGCGGTCTTCCACGAGTCGTTGGATGTCAGCAGAGAGTTGATAAGGCATGGTGATTCCTCAGGTAATATGTCGTGGATCGCTCCAGATTGTATCGCTGGCAGCGACGTTGAACAAACGGTTTTCGTCCGTTAGAAAAATTCAGGAGTGCGATGCAAATGATGGCGTGGACTTAAGAATTTCGGAATCTCT
>JANOUN010000201.1:0-2091 GCA_031416875.1 Planctomycetota bacterium
GAGAAGTTATCGACCGAGCAGTTGCAAAAACTCGTCGCGCTTAACGCTCAATGAGCCGCAAGGCGCTGGCGGTCTGTTGATTTAAGGTGGGATAAGCTTCCAGCTTGTCAAGTTTGTCAAGAAATCCTGAGTTGTCATGCAGTGATGGCAAGCTGGAAGCTTACCCCACGTTGGAATACACTAAATCAACAACCCGCTGCCTGCGGATGCTTATGGATCATTTTCAATTGATAGCCACGAAAGAACGCAGAGATCACAAAAGGGACGTGAATCCAACTCATGATGTCCTTGTACTCTTTGCGTACTTTCGCGGCTGAAAAAAACAGATTGGTACCGGCGGCCAGAGCCGATCCGCTCGTGGTTTTCAGGCGACCCATGATCAACCTTGTCGAAACGATTCTGTGCGTCGCTGTGCTGCTGTCGGCAGGTCGTGCCTGTGCAATGCAGGCGACGCAATCTCTGGCGACGTTTTCGCCAGCGAGTATCGGCCCGTTGTTTGAAGAGGAAATTCTTGCGGCCAATTCTTGTGCTGTCCGAGCCCAGGCGGCAGGATTGACGGACGAAACGCGTTTTGATCGGCTCCTGAGCTGGGTCCTGCCGTCCAGGTCGCATACCACGATTCGAATGGCGGGCGATTTCACGCAGACAAACCCGGCACCTGTCAGCCGAATCGACTCTTCGGAAGAACATACACCTGGCGGGCGCATTGTTTCCCCCGTCTTCGACCTGCTCGACGTGGCGAAGCGGTCGAATCGTCTTGCCGATCTCCTCAAAATGGTGGACGCTGTTCCGGAGCACACAGCCGAAGAACAGCAGCGAGCGAAGGCGGCGCTGCAGACGCTGCTGCATCTGGAACTCGGAAACACGGACGAGGCAGTGAAGGCAGTCGATCGGCTTTCGCAACTCGTGCGGACCTCGGATGCGAACGAAATATCGGAAATGTGGCCGGAGACGCTCGTCGTCTATCGCTGCGTTATCCGAAAAGTCACGGCACCAGGAATCGACGACCTTCTCGCGTTCCTGTTTGCGCAGCGCACTCAACGCGATGTTCCCGTCAACGCGCTGGTGTGGCACAGTCAAATTGCCGCGCTTGCAGGGCAGAACGGTCACCGGGAAGTTGGGCCACCCTTCGATGCTGCGAGCGCAGGTTCGGAACTTACGCAGTGGATTCCGATCAGCCTTCGTCGAGCCCAGACGCGAGGGCAGTGCCTGGCGGCCGCGCGCTGGGCTCGCGTGGGGTCGCAGGTCGAGAAGATCACCGGACATAATGACGATTACCTTTTTTTTTGCATTCCCCTGGCTGGCGACTACGAAGTGCAGTGCGATGTGTCGGCGTTTACGATGCAGGCCATGGCAGCAGAGACGTTTCTCGGCAACGACGAAGACCGTTCACATCTCTGGCAGGGGACATTTCGCAATAGCGCAAGTCGCGTCAAAAGCAATCTCAGATTCTCCGGATTTGATCAATGGATCCACCAGCGAAGCGTCGTTCGCAATGACATTTGCACAACCAGCCTGAACGGGCTGGTCGCACCGACCGACAATCCACCCGCTCCGCTTGATCCGTGGTATGCCGTTCGATGCTGGTGGCGAATGCATGCCGCAGCGCGGGATATCAGGATTTCCGGGAACCCCGTCATTCCTGAGGCCGTCGAGCTGTCCGCTGCCGCCGACTTGCGAGGCTGGTATCCGTATTATGAAGTGTCGGCCGGTACTCCGGGAGCAGTTTGGGAACACCTGCGGGAAGACAGTTCGTCGGGCCAGATCGTGGGTCATTCCGGCGCACCACACGGATCGTTCTGCGAGAGTCTGCTGGCGTACCAGCGGCCTCTGGATCCAGTCGGATCTGTGGAGTACGAATTCTTCTGCGAGCCTGGCAGGACGGAAGTTCATCCTGCTCTCGATCGAATGGTGTTCTGTTTGCAGACCGATGGAGTTCGCATCCACTGGCTGACCGACGGACCGTTTGATCGCACCGATTTGGGACCTGAGAACATGTCGGAGGTGCTGCCGCGATCCAATACGCCGTCACCTCTGCCACTCAAGCCCGGCGCATGGAATCAGTTGAAGATCGAAGTGAGCGAGCAGCAC
>JANOUN010000202.1:0-5220 GCA_031416875.1 Planctomycetota bacterium
CTTGAAAACTTCATGAATACGATAAATTCCGCACCTGAACTGCTCGCTCCAGCGGGAGACTGGGACTGCATTCGTGCGGCGGTGGAAAATGGTGCGGATGCTGTCTACTTTGGGCTGGAAGATGGATTTAACGCACGCGCCCGAGCCACGAATTTTGATCTGAACAACATCGCCGACATCATGCTGTTTCTGCATCGCCGCGGCGTCAAAGGCTACGTCACTCTCAATACGCTCGCGTTTTCGGACGAGCTGCCGCAGTTGCAGACCATTATTCGACGCCTCGCACTGGCACCGGTCGATGCCGTACTCGTGCAGGATCTGGGCGTGGCCAGAATGATCCGTGAGATCACTCACGACCTGGCAATTCACGCATCGACGCAGATGACACTGACGAGTGCCGAATGTATCGCCGTCGCGGAGCAACTCGGAATTCAGCGAGTCGTGCTCCCGCGTGAGCTTTCGATCGACGAGATCCGGCAGATTCGCGGTACGACAAGTGTCGAACTGGAAGCGTTTGTGCATGGAGCATTGTGCGTGGCATACTCCGGCCAGTGTCTGACCAGCGAATCACTTGGCGGTCGCAGTGCGAATCGTGGCCAGTGTGCTCAGGCGTGTCGATTGCCTTATGAACTGTTGTGCGACGGCGAATTGCGTGACTTCGGCGATCAGAAGTATCTCCTCAGCCCACAGGATCTGGCAGCGTTCGCATTGACGCCACAATTGATTGAAGCTGGTGTGCGATGCTTCAAGATCGAAGGCCGACTGAAAACGCCTGAGTACGTGGCAAACATCACACGGCACTATCGCGAAGCCATCGACAGCGCTGTGGCTGGACATCCGGTGCAGTTTACCCGCCGTCAGATTCAGCAGATGGAACAATCATTCTCGCGCGGCTTCTCACCTGGCTGGCTTCAGGGGTGCGATCACAAAATGCTCGTTCCGGCAACGAGTTCCGCGAAACGCGGCGTTTTGCTGGGACGGATTGAATCCGTGCATTTTGATCGTGTGACGGTGCAACTGGAGTATGCAGTTCAGGCGGGCGACGGCGTCGTGTTCGACGGCGATCGAGCGAACGATGATGAACAGGGCGGTCGCGTTTTCCAGGTGTTTCAGGGACGGACGCCGATCAGTGAATCCGTCGATACCGGCATGGTTGACCTCACGTTTGATCGCAGCAATATCAATCTCAGCCGATTGTACGCCGGACAACAGGTGTGGAAGACGGACGACCCGCGACTAACGCAGCAACTGCGTCGAACCTATGAAACAGCCGATCCGCAGCGCCGCGTGCCGTTGATGCTCACGGTGCATGCGGAGCCGGGTCGTCCTTTGCTTGTTGAGGGCATTGCGAAGAACGGCTGCGGGTGTCGGGTGGAATCTGAGCAATCGCTTGAGACGGCTCAAAAACACCCGATCACGGTCGATGTGCTGCGTGAGCAGCTTGCGCGACTCGGTGGCACTGCGTTCGAGCTGCTCGAGCTGACGGCGACAATCGTCGGTACGCCGATGGTGCCGCTGAGTGTGCTCGGGAAGCTGCGGAAGCAGATGGTTGAGCAGCTTGATCGTTCGCTGCCGATGCCGAAGGTTGTGCTCTGCCGCGACAACGCTCTGGATCGGCTTCGGCACCAGTTGCCGATTCGTGAAACTCAGGCGACCACGCCGCTGCTGACCGTGCTTTGCCGAACACTGGATCAGGTGCGTGCCTGTGTCGAATTGAAAGTGGATCGACTGATCGCCGACTTTCAGGACATTCGCGAATACCGTGAGGCGGTTGCGATCGCTCGTGGATCTGATCTAACGATGCTGCTGGCAACACCACGCATTCAGAAGCCGGATGAGATGGGGCTGTTTCGAGCCATGTTGAAACATCAGCCGGACGGAGTTCTGGTACGCAACCTCAGCGGACTGGCGTTCTTTCGCGATCAGGGTGTTCCGGTCATGGGCGATTATTCGCTGAATGTGACGAATGAACTGACGGCTGCGTTCCTGATGGAGCAGAAACTGCAATGGCTGACACCGTCATATGATTTGAATCGTGATCAGCTGATGGATCTTGTGCAGACGGTTCCGCCGCAGTGGCTGGAAGTTGTCGTGCATCAGCACATGCCGATGTTTCACATGGAGCACTGCGTGTTCTGCGCGATGCTGTCGCCAGGCACGAACAAGACGAATTGTGGACGACCGTGCGATATCCATCAGGTTGAACTGCGGGATCGGACGGGGGTCGATCATCCACTGATCGCGGACGTTGGCTGCCGCAATACGTTGTTCAATGCGGTGGCACAGAGTTCAGCAGAGGTCGTCGCTGACCTGCTGACGGCAGGAGTGCGACGATTCCGGATTGAGCTGCTGCGCGATGATGCAGATCAGATCCGGAAACTGCATGCATTGTACGCTCAGTTGCTGTCGGGGGATGTTTCAGGCGAACACGTCTGGAGAACGCTGAACGCCATGAACCGCGTCGGTGTTACGAGAGGCACGCTGGAATCACGACGCAATCCGCTGGCGATCCTGTGATGCGGCGGCGCTCATGACCGATACTCCAACCGATGGTTTCAGTAACCTCAAAGAACTGACACGTGTTGCGCTCCCGCTGATGCTGAGCGCAGGGACGCAATCGCTGATGAATGCGGCGGATCGAGTTATCCTCGCAGGCTGTTCGGAGGACGCATTGGCGGCAGTGACTCCGGCTTCGATGCTGCATTGGACGATTGTCTGTGTGCCGATGGGCACGGTTCTGTACGCGAACACCTTCATCTCGCAGTTCGACGGTGCGGGGCAAAAGGACCGGATGCTGAGTTCCTTCTGGCAGGCCGTCTGGCTGGCGATCGTGAGCGGGTTCCTGCTTTGGATCTTTCTGCCGTTCAGCCGCATGTTCCTGCCGCTGTCGGGGCATTCGCCGAATGTCGTCGAGCTGGAAGCTCAATATTTTAATATTCTCTGCGCCGGAGCACCCATTCATATGCTGGGGACGGCATTGAGTTGTTTCTTCAGTGGTCGCCGACGCACGACGGTTGTGATGCTCAACAGCATGTTAGCCGTTGTCGTGAACGGCATCGTCGCATACATCCTCACGTACGGAATTGGCCCGATACCCGCGATGGGCATTCGCGGAGCCGCGATCGGGACGGTGGCTGCCCGATGCGTCGAACTGGCTGTGTATATTGTCTTCATCCTGCGCGAAGCGCGACGCGACACGCTGCCATTGTGGTCGATGTGTGCGGTTGATCGTGGTCTGCTGCAGCAGTTCCTGCGATACGGAGTTCCCAGCGGACTGCATTACTTTGTCGATATCTCAGGCTTCACGATGTTCCTGCTGATTGTGGGAAACCTGAATAACCAGGCCCTGGCCGCGACGAATATTGCCTTCAGCATTAACGGGCTGATCTTTGTTCCACTCCTTGGATTCGGGACGGCCATTCAGACGGTGGTCGGTCATCACATCGGGGCGGGCCGCATCGATGCCGCGCGGGCGACAACCAGAAATGCGGCAATCATGGGTGTTCTGTGGACCGGAACGACGGGAGCTATCCTGGTGTTGTTTCCTGAATGGCTGCTGCGGCCATTCTTCCTGCTGGCAAATCCTGAGACCATCGGCGGTGCGGATATCGCAATCCTTGTCAAAACCGCTGCGTATCTGCTCAATTTCGTCGCTGCGTATTCGGTGTTTGACTCGTTGGCGATTGTCTTTTCGTCCGCCCTCCGCGGGGCGGGGGATACAGTGTTTCCCATGGTGATTACACTGCTTTCCAGCTGGCTGATTATGGTTGTGCCGGCATTGATTATCATTCAGTCCCGACATGCGTCGGTGCTGGCACTGTGGCTGACCTGCACGGCGCATATTTCGTTCAGCGGGATTTGTATGCTGTTTCGTTATCTGTCGGGGCGGTGGCAGAGAATTCATCTGACAGAAGAAGTGACGGATTGAGCGGAATGGGTGGGATAAGCTTCCAGCTTGTCAGGATTGTCAATACGCAACGCATTGAGTTAAGAAAAGCGATGGCAAGCTGGAAGCTTACCCCACGTAGAACCAGAGGCAGGCCGGACCAGGCGAAGCGAAGTTCCGGCAATTGCGAGACACCTGCCGGAACTGCGCTTCGCTTGGTCCGGCCTACAGAAAACCCAAAAAACTATAGACTCACGAAAGTGCATACGTCATGGAAGTCAAAGATCGTGTGATTGTGGTGACTGGCGCTGGCCGAGGAATCGGGGCGGCGATGTGTCGAGCCTTTGCGGAGGCTGACTGCAGGGCCATCGTGGTCTCTGATCGCGATGAATCTGCAGCCGCCGGCGTTGCGCGGGAAATTGGCCCGCAGGCCGTCGCCAATCGCTGCGATGTGGCGATCGAAGCGGATGTGCAGCAGCTCGTCGCGAGTACGATGGAACAGTTCGGGCAGGTGGACATTTTCTGTTCGAACGCTGGCATTACCGTGAAGGGTGGCCTCGAATCATGCAACTCGGACTGGCAACGAATGTGGGACATCAACGTGATGTCGCGTCTGTTTGCCGCACGGGCAGTGGTGCCGCACATGCAGGAACGCGGCGAAGGCTATCTGATCCACACGGCATCTGCAGCCGGACTCCTGATGGAGATCGGTTCCGCGTCCTATTCTGTGACGAAGCATGCTGACGTCGCGATGGCGGAATGGTTGTCAGTCTGTTATGGACGCAGTGGCATTCGAGTGTCAGTTGTCTGCCCACTGGGTGTCGAAACCGATATGCTTGACGAATCTGATCCGATTCATCGCTACCTGCATCTGCATTCGATCACCGCGGCCGATGCCGCGCGAAGTGTACTGGACGGAATTCGACGGGAGGAATTTCTGATTCTGCCGCAGGCTCAGGTGGCCGAGTTCTTTGCGATGAAAACAGACAACTACGATCGCTGGATTCGCGGCTTTCAGCGGCTTCGGCAAAAACTGACTCGCGATCAGAACACGGTGTAGGTCTAATACTTTGTCAAGAAAACAAATTGGGGTTGAATCTGTAGGCCGGACCAAGCGAAGCGCCGTTCCGGCAGGTTGGCCAAGTGCCGGAACTACGCTCCGCTTGGTCCGGCCTACCCCAAAATCAAGTCTTGACAAGGCAGTAATATCATTTCCGGGAGCACAGGTGAATGAGACTTCGTGAAAAACTCTTCGCCAGCGTTCTTCTGGCAGTCGCCACGGCGACAGCGTGGAGAATCCTGACACCTCGTGATACCGTCAATGTCACGGCAAA
>JANOUN010000203.1:0-6184 GCA_031416875.1 Planctomycetota bacterium
CTGCCGCTACGATACCGTGCAGAACAATTTCAGTCTGATCAACCGCCGCTGTGAAAGTGAACTGGCTCAGGTCTGCCGCCGCGAAAACATCGGCCTGCTGCCGTTCTCGCCGCTGGGCGGCGGAGTCCTCACCGGAAAATACATCAACGGCGATCCGCCAGGAGCCCGCTTCACTGAATACCGCAAGCTGGGTGAGCGCCAGCAGAAACTCGCCGATCGATTCCTCAACGATCGAGTTTCCGAAACGGTCAATCGCCTGAAAGTCATCGCCGACGATCTGGGCATCACACTCACCGCGATGTGCGTCGCCTGGAGCAAGCAGCACGACTTCGTCGCCTCAACCATCATCGGCGCCACCACCGTCGCTCACCTGAATGAAAGCCTTGCCGCAGACGGCCTGATCCTCGACAAGGAGACTCTCCGTCGCATCGACGAGATCGATGTGGCGATCCCGAATCCCATGAAAGAAGACGGACTGCGACGCTTGTGATTTCCTCGCAGATTGTAGGGTGGGACCAGCGGCTGCTAAGCCGCGCCGGCCCACCATCATCACTATTCAGCGACCGAATACCCCAAATCACCCTCCAGCAGTTTCTCGTTCGCGATGTCCCCGCCATCGTCCACTTTGTTGATACCAATGCTGTAGAGCAGCAGGCGACCGTTATCTGACTTGAACCGCAGCGACTGGCCATCGAAAGGATCGATGACCCGCGAGGCTTTCTCCGAGGCATCACCGGGGATCAGATCCTTGAGGTCTGTCAATGACATTGGCAGCGCGCCGTGCTGAACCCGATAGCGATACGCCGCGATAGTGACGATGGCGCAATTCTGTCGAGCTTCCGCTCTGGTGCCCGCGGCCACGGCCGACTGGAGTACCGGCGTCAGCTCGACTACGCTCCTGAACTTCATGCGCGAAATCATGCCAGCGGACATCGTCTTCAATTCAGCATCGATTTTCTGGTGTCGCTTCGTCGCCTCGAGCCACGACGTTTCCAGGCCTTCTGCAAACTCTTCAATTAATTCGATCGCGTTCAACTTGTTTCCATCGCGAAACAGGATTCCGGGAGGCGCATTGACGGCATCCAGGGCACTGAGGAACAGCGCGCGTTCACCGCAGAATGCTCTCAGCATCTCCCGGCGAAAATCTGCAACCCCGATGGCAACCTGAAGACTTTCAAGTTCTTCATCGGTCCATTCGCAGTGAGGCAGCATGTCGGCTGTCAGCTCGCAGCCAATCGCATGAGTCGCAATTCTGACAAGCTGAGAAATCAGAATGGGGTCGCCGCGAAGGGAATCCGAACCAGCAAAGATTCCGGTCACATCCTTCAGCGCATCGGAATTCTGTCCAGCATGTGCATGAACATGCGCGCTGAGTGTGAGCAGTCTGGCGACCGTCCGAACTTCCTGTTGCGCACTCAGAACTGCATTCAGACCTAAAGTGAAATCGACCGGATATCTCGCCATGCCTCGTGCGTCCGCAGCACGCCGGATGAGTTGCAGCTCTGCGTCCAGCTCTTCAAGAAAGGTTCTGGAGATTTCCAGTTCTGTCCACTCCTTGCCCGGTTCCGGAACCGGTGTCGGCCCCAATCCCACGATCGGAATCTTTGCCGCGCGCTGCTCGATCCCGGCATTTTTTACCGCCGTCGTTGCCGCGATCCACAGCTCAGTCGTGTCAGTGACATCCGGCGGCACGGAATAATAGTCGTTCAGTTCCACTGTGTTTGTCGGCAATCCCCGCGATCGAAGGTCCGCAATTCTCTGATTCAGTCGCGATGAACCGAATATGGAGAACAGACCCAGCGAAACGAGGGAAATTAACACGACGGCAGAGACCCCGGCCATCAGCAGCCGCTTGCGAGATTGTGCATTTGTCGTATGTTCATTCATGGCATGCACTGTACTCACGGCGGACACGTCGAGGAACCATACGACCACTCAAATTCATGCCATCCTACGAATGCATCACACAGCCGCCGTCCACGTTGATTGTCTGCCCCGTCACCTCGCTGGCTCGGGCACTGCACAGAAAGACAATCATCGCCGCGATGTCGTCGGGCTGCTGCCAGCGTCGAAGCGGAATCACCTGATTGATTTTGTCCGCCGCCCACTCGTCATACGACCGGCGTTTCTCTGGCGGTTGCTGGTCGTGCCACGATTTCCAGACGGATTCATTCAGCGGCGTCCTGACCATTCCAGGACAAACGGAGTTGACCCGCACTCCCGATGCCGCGAGATCCTTCGCCATGCACTGTGCGAAATTGATATTCGCCGCTTTGCTCGCACTGTATGGCGGGTCTGTCTGCGATCCCATTTGTCCGGCAACGCTCGAAAGAAAAACGATCGATCCTTGCCCGCGAGACTGCATCGCCGGTCCAGCCACATGAGCCATATGCACCATCCCCAGAATATTCACCTGCAAGACTCTTTCCCAGGCCGATACGGGAATGCGAGTGTAGGGAAACCCAAAATGCCCGGAACCAATTGCCGCCGCATGCACGAGGATTTCTGCCGGCCCCAACTGTTCCTCGGTTTGCCGCCATGCCAATTCCACCGCTGTCAGGCTTGTGACATCGACCGACTGAATCAACTCAGCCCCAATCGTCTCCTTTGCCGCTAAGTCCCAGACCGCAACGCGCACGCCTTCCTCAGCCAGCAACCGCACTGTCGCCGCGCCGATACCACTCGCCCCGCCAGTCACGATCGCCACGTTTCCAGCAATACCAAGGTCCAAATCAATCTCCTGTAAACGTCACACGGCGAGCGATGCGGCGTCAGCCGACCGGTAAGTTGCGATTCCTGTACCGTGGACATTCATGTCCGAGTCCTCGCCAGAATGCGTTCCCGTGGTACACGATTGCTGCGGTGCAAGAATCTCAGCATGAACTTCAGGGGGAACGTTGAAAACTGTCCCCAAATTCGCTCTCATCACATCAGTCTCCAGTCCGGCAGACCGTCCTTCATTTCTTTCGTCGCCTGCTGAGCATCGAACTTCTCGGGTTCGAATTCGCCGCCCCATTCCATTAAGTCATCATGCTGATCGTGCTCTGGATCAGCCAGTGCTTCCAGAAATTCATAGAAGCCGCCGATGCCTCCCACATCCTCGGGCGGACAGGCTCGCTCACCTTCAACGCAGAGCGGATATCTCTTGCCGGGTTCTTTCTGCGGGCAGCCCTCAAACAGAATTTCGTGGTCCCAGCCGTCGCCGAAATCGTACTCGTAGGTGAAGCGGAAACGCTTGCCGGTTTTTGGCAGGATCCTGCTGATTCGAGTGCGGGTCGAATCGACGCAGTTGGAATCGTCGAATCCATCGACGATTAACTCGGGATCACCGTAGCGTTTGCCTTTGATCTCGAACTGATGCAGATGGGAGTTTGTCCAGCCCATCGCCGTTTGAATATGCTCATGGAGCTTATCGAGAGTGCAGTCAGCGACCTGAATCCGTCGCCAGATCGGCGGCTTTGAACCAAGCAGCGTGATCTTAAACTGGTAGACAGTGTGGGAATCAGCTGTGGTCTTTGGCTTTTTCGACTGTGGAGGTTTTGCCTCTCCGAATCCAGGGATCCCCGCCTGGAGCCGATCCGTGAGATGATTGACGACCAGCAGAGCGGCAACCTGCTGCCGGGGTGTACCATCGATTGAGGTTTCAACCAGTGACATGGTCATGCCGGCGACTTCGGCGATGGTGAAGGATGCATTGTCCTTCTTTAGTTTAATCTTGATCGACTTTGAGATGTCAGGCACGGCCAGCAGGACTTTCCGCTGGGTCGGTGAGAGGACGAAATGTTCGAGTGGCTTCGTCTTGATTCCCATGGACTCAGCCGCCATCAGGGCAGTCGCCGCGAACTCCGCCACTTGCACCGCATTGTCCATGAGCGCGTTGGATTTCCTGGCGGCATCGAAGTGGATTGTCCGGGGTGGCGCTTCGTCACTGTGCGTACCGAGCAACTTCTGGATCTTCTGGAAGATGGCGTTCAGCTTTTTGCCCTTCTTCTTGTCTTGCGTGTGGATGGCTTCGGCGGCAATGTAACCGCCGAGTTCGTCCAGATCGTCAAGCGTCAGCATGACTGGCTCTTTGGCCGGAGTACCCTTGACGGCCTCCTCGCATACTGAGGGCAAGAGGGTGAGACTCTCAAGCAGGAGCGAACGCTCAGCCTGCGTCAGTTTGAGACCAATCCTGTCGTCTGATTGAAGGCGTTTCTTGCTCATTTCGTGTTTCACTTCCTCCAGCAAGTTCCGAATAGTGGCTTAGGAAGCCTTGGCGGACGTGTCGCGACGAGGCGGTCGATGCAATCACACAAACCGACGGCATGAATGCCGATTCTCAAGCGGAAACCACATGGCCGAGGGTACGAATTTCCTGAATCAAAGATGAAAGATCTTCACTCGGGAAGAGCCGAACATGATGATCTTCCAGGATGCGTCGGGCCGTTCCGATGTTGTCCGTTTCACCTGACTCAAATTGACCGACAACCAGCATTTGCATGTCACCAAGCTGTGGATCACGAGCTTCGAACAAGGACTGCCCTTCCAGAGCGTACTTTGAAGCGCGTTCTTCAAGTGTTGATTGATTTTTGGGAAAGGTCACAGGAGCTATGAGATTCAGTCGGCCATTCTGGTATGCGTATGGAATCTCTTCATCACGGCCAAGAAACGGAATTCGAACCTTCACTCCGCGTCTGATGCGAATGTTGATATCTGGAGCCGAAAACTTCTCCTCCAAAACTCGTTTCAATGACACACGCGAAACTATGGAGTCCACGCTTAGGATCGGCTCGACGAGTTCCTGAAACATGCGATCCAGATCCTCGGCCGGTTGTGCTGAAATTCGACATGGCATGAATGGAGTCATCCGCAGCGCATTGACCTGCATGGCCGCAAGCTGATTCAACTTCTCAAGCGACGTTACGTCGCCCCGACCGCTCATCAATCGTTCTTCCAACCCCGACTCGAACGTTCTCAGACGTTTCAGGTCCCGATTACCTCGACCGCACATCTTCACAACTTGAGTCTGATTCTCAGACATTTTCACGCCCAGATAGGCTGGTTCGGCGCGAAACACCACAACGCCGACGTTGGCGGCCTCAAGGCGAGCTAAGTCCGGGCAGTACTGCACGATGCTGTAAAACGCACGGCTGGATGCAACTGAGATTGGATATGGATTATTCATAGTTCGTTCACCTTCAATCGCACAGTCTACTCTCGATGTATTGACAGAGAAACTCTGATCTGGATTTGATGAATTCGGTCAATTTGTCTCGAATTTCCTGCCGATCTAGCCATTCGCCAGGCACAGCCTGAACAACCTGCCTCGCAATTTCTTGATCCATTTGGCCTAAGCGAGCGATTGCAGACTGTACGGACTGACGATTTATGAACGGTCGGAACTCAGGAAACAGTCCATAAACGGCATCATCAGCAAAAGCCCGGCTCACTGCGATTCGGACGCTCCCCAGCAAAACGCGATCTTCTGGTTGCATCACACTGCCGCTCCAAAATGCCCGCTCGCGCTTTGCTGCCAGACGTGCTGATAAACCTGTTTCGCCACCGCCTGCTTGTCGTCGTCCGTGAATGGAGGATCTGGCAGAACTGTGTAGACGTGGTCGAGGATCAGGGTCTCCACTTCGGCCTGGGTTTGTTCTTTCTCGGTCCAGCGTTCGCGTTGGCCGATGAGGTTGATGAGGGCGTCGAGGAGGCTGCGGCTGGCGAGTTTTAGTTTTTCGCGGTCGGTTTTTGTGATGTTCTCCTTTTGCAGGAGTTGGAACAAAGCGTATTCGTCTTCGCTCAGGCCTTCCTCGGCGGCGCGGTGGTCTTCGGCGTTGAGGGTTTCCATGAAGGCCATCAGTTGATCGAATGTATCTTCGATCGTGACTCGGTCTTTGTCGCGGTTGTAGTCGGCGATAATCTCGGAGTACTTTCGGTAGTAGTCCATTCGCCGTGGATTGTGAGCCAGCATTTGGGCGAGTTTTGTCTCGACGACAAGACGAATGTCTTCCAGCATGCAGGCTTTTCGCTGGGACTTGTCTTCGGACATCCCGAACCGACGGAAAAACTGGAACTGCCGACGGCGTTTCAGTTCGGGACAATGTTTCTGGCGATCGGCAGCTGGTGTCTGCACGACGCACACACGCACGTCCGTCTGGAACGCCAGCGCCGGTTTCGCACGTCGCTGGTGCTGGCCCTGGGT
>JANOUN010000204.1:0-1551 GCA_031416875.1 Planctomycetota bacterium
GGCAAAAACGACTGGCCATGGAGTACGGTGTCATTGCTGGAGGAATACTGACCGTGCTGGGAATCCTGCTGCTGGCGAAAGCGACATGGCTGTGGGAAAGTTCCGGGTTTGGAAGGCTGGCTCCCGAAATTTCTGTGCGGCAGGTCATTCCTGCGGTGATCATGATCGGTGTCGGCGTTCAGACCGTCTTTGGCAGCTTTTTCCTGAGCATGTTGTCTTATGTTCGCAGAAAGTAAAGACGATCGATGAGTGCCGTTCCGGACACTGTGGCTTCAGCGGCTGTAGGTCTGCAAATCCGCCTGAACCGTTATGCAGAATTCGACAGAATTAACGGCCCGTATCTCGATTGGCAGTTGGAACAATTTCGTCCGTTTATCGGGGACCGCATTCTTGAGATCGGATGTGGCATTGGTGGGATTCTTGAACGGTTGCCTCGCTGTTCGTTGATTCGCAGCCTGGACGTGGAAGAGGATGTACTGGCGGCCGCAAGAGAACGATTCTTTAGTCGATCTGAGTGCCAGTTTTCGTTGCTTGATATTTCAACCTGCGGTCAAAGCAAACTGGGGGAACTGAAGACTTCCGGATTCGATACAATCCTGGCAATCAATGTGCTTGAGCATGTCAGGGATGACGCCACACTCCTGCAGCGAGCCGAGCAACTTCTTGTTCCGGGTGGCTATTTGCTACTGCTCGTTCCAGCACACCAGTGGCTGTATGGTGACTATGACAGGCTGGATGGACACTTTCGACGCTACAGTCGCGGGATGCTCAAGTCCGTCGTCTCACAAACGTCGTTCGAAGTCTGCCGCATGCATTATTTCAACCTGTTGGGGGCCGTGGGCTGGTGGGTTCATTATCGACTGCTCAGGAAAACACTGCACGGTGCGACACAGTATCGGTTCATGAGTCTCATGATTCCTTTCATGCGTTTTGCCGAGCGTGTAGTGTCGCCGCCATTTGGCCTGTCAGTCGTTGCGGTGCTTCGCCGCCCGTCACTTTCGGCCGAGGTTAACGGATGATGCCACGTTTCGCCGGATGACGTCTTTGCCTTTGGCGGATATGGTGAAGAATCAAAGGCCATGTTGTTTTCGAAAAGCCTGATCATCCGGTAATAATGCGACCTGTTTTGATCACTCGGTCCCAACGATTGCCGTGGGTTGATCGGCAGGCAGTGAATTGAATTCTCCCATGCTCCCGAGACTCTGCTTGTTCGATGCCGCAGCGGCGGGCATTTGGTTGATTGCAAACCTGATCATCGTTGCCCTGCTCCGGCGCTTGCACCGTCGATTGTTTCCCGAAGAAGACGCGATTCACTGCGGCCTGTTTTGCAGCCTGCTGTTTGTGGCCACGCTGGCGTTGTCGGCAACTGCGCTGGGGGCGATTGGATTCCTGACCGCGTTTCGCCAGCAACTGCTGGCCGTGTTGATGCTCTGGTGCATAGACCGTTTCTTCAGGAAGCCGGAAGAGCAGCCTGCCAACTGCGAGATGCCGTTACCCGCAGCGAGCGGGCTGTTGATTTATTACGAACCCGAAGCGCCAGCGAGGCTGAAA
>JANOUN010000205.1:0-2701 GCA_031416875.1 Planctomycetota bacterium
CGGGTTCGCCCCTATGGGCTGCAAAACCCCCCGTCGCGGGGTGGGGGCTCCCCCCGCGGTGTGGGTTTCTGTGGGCGCTTCCCGGGTGGGCTGCCCCCCTGCCGCTCGCCAGGATTTCTTCTGGAATCGGCAATTCGGAAATTGGTCGGCCTTTGCCTTTGCGTTCAACTCCATCCGGGCCGGTCCAGACATGATCCGCATCGTACCAGGTGTCAAAGATCTGCAGAAAGATCCATTGAGTCCAGCGATAATAATCCGGATCGGTCGTGGCCAGTTCGCGAGTCCAGTCGTAGCTGAAACCCAGCATCTTTAACTGGCGTTTGAACGTGGCGATGTTCTGTTCCGTCGTTTCACGAGGATGCGTGCCGGTCTTGACGGCATGTTCTTCTGCCGGAAGTCCGAAGGCATCCCAGCCCATCGGATGCAGAACATTTTTCCCTTTCATTCGCGCGTAACGGCAGACGATATCTGTCGCCGTGTAGCCTTCCGGATGCCCGACGTGCAGACCGCTGCCGGAGGGATACGGAAACATGTCGAGCACATACAGTTTGGGCTTTTTTGCCGCGTCGCCCGTCGGAACACTGTCCTCCGTGCGAAACGTCTGGTTCATTTCCCAATACTGCTGCCAGTGAGCTTCAATGCGTTTGGCGTCATAACGAGGCATAAGGTAGTTTCGTCGATTCAAATCGTAGGATGGACATTCATGTCCGTCGCAGGAATTCCCCAGTCAGCTGTGCAGTTTATTCGACCCAAGCTCCAATTCAACGCGGCTGAATCCCGTTGTCCATCGAGATCCCGATTGTGCGACATGCCGGGCTGCGACTTCTCACGCAACTGACGTCGGTGAATTTCGCGAAGAGTTTTGGTAAATTGCCACAACAACAGGACTTTTGGGGTGTGATTGCCACAATGTCGTTGTACCGGGGGGGCTGACGCCGCCCCGCTCGCCAGAACATTTCAAATGAAATCGAAAGCCTGCCCCGTGTCCCACGACATCTATGAAAATCCGCTCATCACGCGCTACGCATCCCGCGAAATGGCCACGATCTGGTCGGCTCAGAAGAAGCACTCGACCTGGAGGCGATTGTGGATCGCGCTGGCCGAATGTCAGCAGAAACTCGGCCTGAACATCACGGATCGACAGCTGACCGAAATGCGGGCCAATATCGACAACATCGATTTCGACGCAGCAGACCGCTACGAACGAGAACTGCGACACGACGTCATGGCGCACGTTCACGCATGGGGCGATCAGTGTCCGAATGCTCGACCGATTGTGCATTTGGGAGCCACGAGTTGTTTCGTCACCGACAACTCAGAGCTGATTCAGATCAAAGAAAGTCTGATCCTGATTCGTCGTCGCCTGGTTCAGGTCATCGATCAACTGGCGACATTCGCCGCGAAGTTCCGCAACCTGCCGTGCCTGGGGTTTACGCACCTTCAGCCCGCTCAACCAACAACCGTCGGAAAACGGGCGACGTTGTGGTGCTGGGATCTGTTGCTGGATCTGGAGGAAATTGAGCACCGGCTTGCGACGCTGCGATTTCGAGGCGTCAAAGGAACCACGGGGACTCAAGCGACCTTTCTGACGCTGTTCAATGGTGATCACGGCAAGGTAGAACAACTGGATCGCATGGTGACGGAAGTCATGGGCTTCAGTCTGAAACATCCCGTGACCGGCCAGACGTATTCTCGCAAAATCGACAGTCAGATCATGGCCGCATTGAATGGCATCGGCCAGACATGTCACAAAGCGGGAGCCGACATTCGAATTCTGCAGCATCGCAAAGAGGTGGAAGAACCGTTTGGCAGCAAGCAGATTGGTTCGTCCGCGATGGCCTACAAACGCAACCCGATGCGCAGCGAACGCATGTGTTCGCTCGCTCGATTTGCCATGAGTCTCCAGGCCGGGGCCGATGCGACGATGGCGAATCAGTGGATGGAACGTACGCTTGACGACAGTGCGATTCGAAGGCTGGGAATGCCGCAGTCGTTTCTGGCAATCGACGCCTGCCTGATTCTGTACCGCAATATCTCCGACGGCCTGGTCGTGTATCCAAAGGTGATCGAAAAAAACCTTGTCGCAGAACTGCCGTTCATGGCGACCGAAGAGATTTTAATGGCCGGCGTTCAGGCGGGCGGCGACCGTCAGGAACTGCACGAACAGATTCGCGTCCATAGTCAGGCAGCGGCAGATCAGGTGAAACAGCAGGGATCGGACAATGATCTCATCACCAGGTTACAACAAGATCCGTGCTTCGCCGCCGTGGATCTGGCAGGGACTCTGGATGCCAGCCGCTACGTCGGCCGCGCTCCGGAACAGGTCGATCAGTTCATCCTGGAATGCGTGCAGCCGGTGCGAATCAAGTATGCTGCGGATCTCACTGGCGGAGCGGAAGACTTACGAGTGTGATTGATGTAAAGACATTGTGAACCACGGATTACGCGGATGCCACGGATAGCTGCATTTACTCCTGTGTTTATCTGCGCCATCCGCGTAATCCGCGGTTAAACCTCAGGAATTGATCTCTGACTGGAACACGTATGCTTGCCGGACATTTTGTCAGTCGTCGTCAGGTCGAACTCGTGCACATCGAAGAGCCACAATTGTCCGCTCCTTCGGCGTCGTCGGGCCAGATTGTCTTTCAACCGGAAATGACGTGTCTTTGAGGTTCTGATCTGCCGTTCTTTGACGGCGACT
>JANOUN010000206.1:0-3383 GCA_031416875.1 Planctomycetota bacterium
TCGCAGCTGTCATTCGGGCTCCGCACCGAAAGGCGAGTTCCATGAGGAGAGCCTGTCGCAGGATTTCGCCGATGAAAATAATCGCCAGAAGTGGTTGTCAGTGCTTGAGCAGCTCAGGGAAGGAACCATGCCTCCCAAGGATAAACCGCGTCCGCAGGAATCCGACGTAAAGCGAATCATCGAATGGATCACCGGCCAGTGGCTGGGGCTGCAAACCATCGATGCCACCTCGCCCGATGGCATGCTTTATCCTGAGTATGATGACGTTCTCAAAGTTTCCATGGTGAAGGAAGTGCTGTTGTTCTTCGATGAAGTCCTGAAGAACGACCTGAGCTTAGCCCACTTTGCGGCCTCCGATTTCAGCATGCTCAACGGTCGATTAGCAAAACATTATGGGATTCCGGGAGTGGAAGACGGACTGGAATTCCGTAAAGTCATGTTGCCACCCGGCAGCCACCGCGGAGGTGTGCTGACGATGGGCGCAATTCTGAAAGTGACCGCGAATGGTACGACGACGTCACCCATTCTCCGCGGAGCCTGGGTGCTGGATCGCATTCTGGGAACACCCCCGCCGAAGCCGACTGTGGATGTCGAAGCAGTGGAGCCGGACATTCGCGGTGCAACAACCATCCGTGCTCAACTGGCAAAGCATCGCGACAACACTCAGTGTGCTGGTTGCGATGCGAGCAGTCACTCCGTCAAAAATCTTCCGGTCCTCCTCTGCGGAGGTGGCTTCCGGCATGGTCAGCATCTTTGCTTCGATCCGCAGAATCCGCCGCCGCTGTGCAATCTTTACGTGAGTATGCTTCAGCGACTGGGGATTGAGCTCGACACGTTCAGCAACAGTACAGGGACGCTGACCGGGTTGGAGGCAACCGGCTGACTCCGTCGTTCCAGCCTGTGATTGATGGCCTCTGGCTCGGCTTGCTGCTGTCGCCCTCATCGGCGATCCCGGTCGGCAAAAGCATGTCATCCCAGTCGGCCGAACTGCTGATCCAGTGTGCCGCGACTTAATGTCAGCGCCGTGGGGCGACCGTGAGGGCAGTGGTGCGAGTCATCGACGAGATGGCGCTGTCGCAGCAGCTCCTGCATTTCTTCCAGCGTCAGTCGCTGGCCTGATTTGATGGCGGCTCGGCACGACATGGTGTGCAGCATATGATCCAGCAGATCGCGGCGGTTCATCTTGCCGTCATTCTGAATCAGTTGCTCGGCAAAGTCCTTGACGATGCGTACCAGATTGCCGCGCGGAATCAGTGTGGGATGCGACATCAGCAAAATCGTGGTGCCACCGAACTCCTGAAGCTCAAAACCGATCTCCCTGAGCAGGTCCAGTGATTCCAGCAATGCGACACATTCTGTTGCCGAACATTCGATTGTTTCCGGGATCAAGAGGCGTTGGCGTTCGACGCCACCGGACAAAATCCGTTTGCGAAGATGTTCATACAGAATTCTTTCGTGCAAGGCGTGCTGGTCGATGACTTCCAGACCCGCTTCACTGGCCACGACAAGGTAGCAATCATGAATCTGGAACGCACGGAATTCGTCGGTGCCGGGCCGCGTAGCCACATTCAGAGCCTGCTCGATATCGAATCCCGCTGGAATCATATTCACAGGCGGAGCAACAATGTCTGGTTCTGCATCCATCACGCTGACCGGCGTGCCTGATCCGGAGGGCGACTCGGAAATATCTCGGAGGGCTGACGCCCTGTCGCTCACCGGTTGCTCGGGGACTTCCAGTCCGGGATCATTTGACGCGGCCGCAGTGTCCAGGGCCCCGCGTCGTTGATGCGGCTCCACAGACAGCGCAGCAATCACATCAGGATTCGTGAAGACGGCACGATCGTTGGCCGACGACCGAGCGAACTCGCCGATCCGCGGGGGAGAACTCACCGCGGCGTGCGACGCCCAGAGATCGAGTTCTTTCTGAGGCTGGAGAGCAGTCGCAGGGCGATCAAATCGCAACTCATTCGGCCGCCCGGAACCGGGTCGACCCGAACCAGGCACTTCGATGTTTGAGCGAAATTCCAGCGTCAGAAATTTGTCGCGCAGAGTCTTCAGCAACTGACGATAAAGAAGCTGGCTGTCCTGAAAACGGACTTCGCTTTTGGTCGGATGCACGTTGACATCGACCAGCGCTGGCGGAAGTTCCAGGAACAGAAAGCTGACGGGATGCCGGCTGATCATCAACAGACCGCGATAGGCTTCCGCTAAAGCATGTTGCAGGCTGCGATCCTGAATCCAGCGCCCGTTCAGAAACAGAAACTGGTCCTTGCGTGTGGATCGACTCAGCGAAGGCGAACCGACGTAGCCCCACACGCGAATTTTGCCGCCGGTGGGCAGGTCGGCTTCGGATGAAACGGCAATCAGTTGATCGGCCACTTCGCTGCCAAAGAAGCGACGAATACGTTCCAGCGGTTCTGCCGCGGCGGGCAATTCATACACGAGTTTTTCATTGTGCCGCAGCACCAGATGCAGACGCGGATTGGCAAGGGCAATGCGAGAAAAGTGCTCGGCAATATGCCCGAATTCTGTCGTTCCCTTCTTGAGGAACCGTCGGCGCGCGGGCGTGTTGAAGAACAGATTATGAACTTCCATCACGGTGCCGGCCGGACATCCGCAGTCTCGGTTAATTACGATTTGGCCGCCGTGACTGTCCAGTTCGCGACCGACCGGACATTCTTCCGGACGCGTGCGAATGCGAAACTTTGCGACGGACGCGATGGATGCCAATGCTTCGCCTCGAAACCCCAGCGTGCTGACATGATCCAGATCAGCATCCGAACGAATCTTGCTGGTCGCATGACTGGTCACCGCCAGCAGGATGTCATCGGGATGAATCCCCTCGCCGTTGTCGGAAATGCGAATCAGATCCATGCCGCCGTTGACGATGTCCACTTCGATGCGAGTCGAGAGCGCATCGACGCTGTTTTCCAGCAACTCCTTCACCACGCTGGCCGGACGTTCAATCACTTCCCCGGCAGCGATGCGGTTGACAACGTGAGCATCCAGTTGCTGAATTCGAGTCATATCAGGGCGTAATCAATTCGCAGATTGGAGAAAAGTTCCATGCGTGGTTATGTAGTATAACGGATTTCGCGTGTGATCATAAGTAGGTCCTGCCTGCCGGGCAGGACTTTCGCCGCCAGGCGAACCGCCCTGGGACAAACGTCCGCTCCACGGCGCCGCGTGGCCGTGCTTTCCACACTCGTTGGTCGCAGGTCGCGGCAAG
The DNA here is from genome assembly GCA_031416875.1 of Planctomycetota bacterium. Taxonomy (GTDB): domain Bacteria; phylum Planctomycetota; class Planctomycetia; order Planctomycetales; family Planctomycetaceae; genus SXXK01. The sequence goes on from JANOUN010000206.1 coordinate 3,230, forward strand.
CCGCGAAGTCCTTTCCGGCAGAAAGGACCTACAGAAGACAGTCCTTTCCGGCAGAAAGGACCTACATGGAAAACGCATGTCAAACATCTACGGAGCGGGCCCAGCGTCTGGCTTCTCCGGGAGCGGTTCACTGGGCGGTTGTTCCGGATTCGGT
>JANOUN010000207.1:0-2201 GCA_031416875.1 Planctomycetota bacterium
CTCGGACACGGAACGCACGTCGCCGGAACAATTGGTGCTGTCGGGAACAATGGCATTGGGACGGTTGGGGTCAACTGGAATGTCTCGTTGATGGCCCTCAAGATTTTCACTGATGCTGGCTCTACAACCACCGCGGCGATCATAGAGGCTCTCAATTATGCTGTCGATATGGGTGCCCCGGTGTCCAATAACAGCTATGGCGGTGGAGGCCGGTCATTGGCATTTGAAAATGCCATTATCAATGCGCAGTCGAAGAATCACATCTTTGTTGCTGCGGCCGGAAATTTTTCAAACAACAACGACACTATTCCATTTTATCCCGCCAGCTATCCACAGGACAATGTGATTTCTGTAGCGGCGACTGAACAGAACGATCAGCTTGCCGGCTTTTCCCACTTTGGCGTCGTCAGCGTGGATATCGGTGCTCCGGGTGTCAACATCTGGAGTACGACTCCGACCGGAGGATCCGGATTGTACGGCCCGTCCTACGACTTCAGCAACGGCACTTCGATGGCGGCACCGGCTGTTGCCGGAGCGGTGGCACTGCTGAAAAGTCTGGCCCCCGCAGTACCTTACACCTTTATTACTCAGGCCCTGTACGTCGGCTCCGACAAGATCGCTTCCATGAACGGAATCGTGTCGTCCGGAGGCAGGCTCAATGTGAATAATTCCCTGAGAGAATTGAGTGTTGCGACGGTCTCCATTTCACGCAGGTCGGTGCGCGAGGATGCAGGAGCCGGCCAAGCAACCCTGACAATCACCAAGCGGGCATTTCCCGCCAATCAGCAGCTCGATCTTAACCTGTTCTTTGACGATCCGACCGAAGTGGACATCCCTTTGCTGGCGGGTGGATCAGCATTCTCAATTCCAGCCGGCCAGTTGCAGATCACAATTCCTGTCGATATTCTGGATGACACCCTGCTGGATGGCACTCAGATAGTTACGTTTGACGTGCATTACGCCGGAGCCTCGATCGGCCTTGTGACGCTGAACGTGACGGACGTCGAGTCCTTGACAATCAGCGTTGATCCGGCGTCGATCAGAGAGAATGCCGGGCCAGGTGCCGGAACCGTGACTGTGACTCGCGAAAACACGGACACGCTGCCGTCGAACACATTGGCCGTTGTCAACAATGAATTGCAGGAATACGACACCCTTGGGAATCTGGTCAGTACGCAAAGCATTCCGTGGCCAACTTCACCTGTCCGGCCGGTCGGACAGGACGCTCATGATCTGGTGATGCTGCAGAACGGACGAATCGCCGTCTATAACGGAACGACCACTGGCTACATCTCAGTTTTCAATCCGGTGGATACGACGTGGCAGCACTTCTTCATTAACGGACTCTCGACCAGCGCTGCTGATCCGGCTACGGGCGGGATCACCTCGTCGGGCAATTATGTGTTTGTGTCGGACATGGAGAGTTCTCCGGGCAATCCGTTTGGGGTTGTTCGCCTGGATCTGACGACCGGCGCAACAACCCGCTTTGCGACAAAGTCCCCAGGGTATCGTCTCTTCGTGAAGGATGTTTTGGACAGTAATATCCTGGAAGTGAACCCGGCGACCGGCGCAACGATGAATACCATCCCAATGCCCGTCACGAACAGTATTAACTTTGGCTTCAACAATGGAATGGCATTTGACGGCACGAATCTGTGGGTCCTTGCCGGGCCAATCGGCAACGACCAGGTCTTCCAGCTGAATCCTGACACAGGGGCCATTCTCGATATTCACCATCTCGGCGGATCGACTGAATGGGACGGACTCGGATGGGTCAACGGTTTGCTTTACGCCCAGGACAGTTTCATTCAGAACAAGATTACGGTGTATGATCCGGCTTCGCGGCGTGTCATCAAGACTCTGGATGTGGGAAGACTGAATGGCATTGACATTTCTGGCGGACTCTCCGGAATCACCGGGCCGAATGCTCTGATTGCCACATCAAGATTTGACGACACGATCTACGAAATCAACCCGCTCACCGGCGTTGTGACACGGGAATGGCGTTCCGGACTTGAAGCTGAATACGGCATAGGAACCGCCAATGGAGAAATCTATGTCGGTGCGTATGAGGACGGACGATTGAGTGTCTTCAACCGTACCGGATTGCCTCAGCGAACGGTGGATGTCAACCTGACGCTGCCGGAAGGTGTATTCGCGATCGGCGGCGATGACGTCAAAGGAATAACCACGACCCCGTA
>JANOUN010000208.1:0-12890 GCA_031416875.1 Planctomycetota bacterium
GATCGTGACGGCCATCGGGCGATTGTGCCGGGCGACGCAGCGGCCAGTCTGCTCCACCAGCGCGTATCCTCAACTGACTCCGAGAAACGAATGCCGCCAAAGGATTCCGGCAGGGAACTGACGGACTCCCAGATTCAGCTCCTCACCGAATGGATCCGGCAGGGAGCCGAGTGGACGGAACACTGGGCTTTTGTCGCCCCGAAGCGTCACGATCCGCCGGAGACGCAGCTGAAGGACTGGAACCGGAATCCCATTGATAACTTTGTGCTGGCCCGACTTGAAGAGGAAGGTCTGCAGCCCTCCAAAGAGGCAGCCCGACATACTTTGATTCGTCGTGTCACTCTGGATCTGACCGGACTGCCACCGACTCCGCAAGAGGTTCAGGCTTTTCTGTCGGATTCATCGCCCAACGCCTGGGAAACCGTCGTGGACCGGCTGCTGGCATCCCCGCGATACGGTGAGCACATGGCCGTTCGCTGGCTGGACGCTGCGCGCTATGCAGACACCAGTGGATATCAGAACGATGGCCCACGGTCCATGTGGCGATGGAGAGACTGGGTGATCAATGCGTTCCACACCAACCAGCCGTTTGATGAGTTTACGATCGAGCAGCTGGCAGGGGATCTTCTGGAACATCCGTCGCTCGATCAGCGGATCGCCACCGGGTTCAACCGCAATCATCGCGGAAATGCAGAAGGTGGAATCATCCCCGAAGAATATCAGGTAGAATATGTCGTCGATCGTGTCGATACGACATTCACCGTCTGGCTGGGTCTGACCATGGGATGTGCCCGCTGTCACGATCACAAGTACGATCCGATTCGGCAGAAAGATTTCTATCAGGTCTTTGCTTACTTCAACAACATCCCGGAGAGCGGACGGGCCATCAAGGAAGGCAACTCACCGCCACTTGTCAAGGCTCCGTTGCCTGAGCAACAGTCGCAGTTGATTGAGCTTGATCGAGACATCAGTGCGGCCGAATCCAGACTGAAAGGTCTGCAGGGCGAACTGGATGAAACTCAACGCGCGTGGGAAGCCAACTTCTCGCCAGCACAGCCCGTCGACTGGTCCGTTTCCGCAGGACTGGTGAACCATTTTGGCTTTGACGGCAACCTCACGGACTCGGCTCGAAATATGGACGCGGCGTTTGACGTCAATCCTCCGAGGTATGCTGCCGGTCGTCTTGGACAGGCAATCGACTTCGATGGTGCGGCGATCCTGAATGCTGGCGACACCGCCAACTTTGGCTACTTCGACAAGCTCTCCATCGCCGCCTGGGTGCATGCGACTGGTGACAACGGGACGCTGATTTCTCGCATGACTCCGGTCGAAGAAGGCGCCGGGTATTACATCCATCTTCGGAACGGTCGAGTTCAGGTGAACCTTATTAAGCGATGGCTCGACGACGCGATCCGCGTGGAAAGTCACGAACCACTTCCTCAGGATCGATGGTACCATCTCGCTGTGACCTATGACGGCTCACGCCTGGCAGACGGGATTCGGGTTTACGTCGATGGCCAGCCGATTCCGATGGACGTGAAACTTGATCGACTCAATCAGACGTTCGCGCTGCCGACCGAATCACTCCGAATCGGCGGCGGACAAAGTCCGTTCATCGGCGCGCTGGATGACGTCCGGATCTATGGGCGAGATTTGGAATCCTCGGAGGTCCAGCTGCTCGCTGTTCCTCAAACGGTAACTGAAATCCTGAGTCTGCCTCCTGCATCCCGGAATCTAACTCAGCGGCACAAGCTCACACGGTACTTTCAGGACCACCATGCTCCGGCTGTGATCCGGGATGCTGATCGTCACTTCACGGAACTCCGGCAGCAGCGGCGTACGTTCTTCGAGAATCTGCCAACCGTGATGGTCATGCAGGAGATGGAGCAGCCTCGCGAGACTCATGTCTTAATCCGCGGACAATACGATCGACCCGGAGACAAAGTGGAACCGGGCGTTCCAGCAGCGTTTCCTGCGATGCCGGCCAATTCCCCGAATAATCGCCTCGGTCTGGCCCGCTGGCTCGTCAGCCCGGATCATCCGCTCACGGCCCGAGTCGCCGTGAACCGCTTCTGGCAGCTGTACTTCGGCCAGGGGCTGGTGAGTACCAGCGAAGACTTTGGTGCTCAGGGAGAAAGTCCCAGCCATCCGAAACTGCTGGACTGGCTGGCAACCGAATTCATCCGACTCGGCTGGGACATGAAAGCCCTGCAGAAGACGATCGTCATGAGTGCCACGTACCGACAGTCGTCGCACATTTCTCCGGAACTGCTTCTGCGCGATCCCGACAATCGACTGCTGGCAAGAGGGCCTCGGCGGCGGCTTCCGGCCGAGACGATCCGGGATCAGGCTTTGTTTGTCAGTGGATTACTGACCGACCGCGTTGGCGGTCCGTCGGTCAAACCTTATCAGCCGGAGGGTCTATGGCAGGAGATCGCCACGGACACGGAATACACTCAGTCGCATGGCGAGGATCTTTATCGCCGCAGCCTGTATACGTATTGGAAGCGTACCGTGGCTCCGCCGTCGATGGTGACATTCGATGCCACCAGTCGCGAAGCCTGCATTGTCCAGCGAGCCCGAACAAACACTCCGCTGCAGGCTTTGGCACTGATGAATGACATCACATTTGTGGAAGCCGCTCGGGTGTTGGCACAGCGATCGCTGTCGGATGTCGATGGCCCCGTCGAAGATCGACTCGCCCATGCCTTCCTGACCGCCACGGCGAGAATGCCTCGTCCCGAAGAACTGACTGTTCTTGTACGACGCTTCCATCACAGTCTGGAAGTTTTCCGCAGCGATCCCTCCGCCGCACACGACCTGGTTCATGTGGGCGAGTTCACTGTCAATGAGAAACTGGATGTCTGTCAACTTGCGGCATTCACAACGGTGACCAGTCTGATTTTGAATCTGGACGAAGTGGTGAACAAGGAATAGTCACGATGTTAACCAAACGCATGAGTACCTGAAATATGACGCCAACGTACGAACGACTCTTCGCGGAAACTCGCCGGCATTTTTTCGCACGTGGCGCCCAGGCGGTCGGCCTTGCGGCTCTGGCGTCGCTGATCAATGAGTCCGGAACGGCCGGGGCAGAGCAATCGGCCGCAGGTCCTGGATTATCCGGTTTTCCGAATCTGCCGGTCCGGGCCAAACGCATCATTTACCTGTTTCAGTCCGGAGCGCCTTCGCAGATTGATCTCTTCGATCACAAGCCGGGACTGGCCAACCTCCGAGGTTCCGACCTGCCGGATTCAATCCGACAGGGACAGCGGCTGACCGGCATGACCAGCAGTCAGGCCAGCTTTCCAATTGCCCCTTCGAAGTTCCAGTTTGCGCAGCATGGCAAGAGTGGTGCGTGGATCAGCGAGTTACTGCCCTATACGTCGAAGATTGCGGACGACCTGTGTTTTATCAAATCGATGCACACCGAGGCGATCAACCACGACCCGGCAATCACATTCATGCAGACGGGTGCACAACTGGCCGGACGTCCCAGTTTAGGAGCATGGCTGTCCTATGGATTGGGGAGTGAAAACGCGGACCTGCCAGCGTTTGTCGCGATGATTTCCGGCAGCGGCGATCAGCCGCTGTACGATCGTCTGTGGGGCAGCGGATTTCTGCCGACTCGATATGCCGGCGTGAAGTTTCGCTCGCAGGGTGATCCGGTTCTGTTTCTTTCCAATCCACCGGGAATCACCAGTCAGCTGCGGCGTGGCCTGCTGGACGACCTTTCAGCCATGAATGAACTGAAGCTGCAGGAAACCGGTGATCCTGAAATCACCACGCGCATCTCGCAGTACGAAATGGCCTACCGCATGCAGACGTCCGTCCCTGAACTCACGGACATTTCCGGCGAACCTGCTGCAACCTTTGAGCTTTACGGTGAAGACGCCCGGAAGCCCGGCACGTTCGCATGGAACTGCCTACTTGCCCGGCGGCTGTGTGAACGCGGCGTGCGTTTCGTGCAGCTGTTTCATCGTGGCTGGGACCAGCACCTTGAACTTCCGAAAAACATTGCGCTCCAATGCCAGACGACAGACCAGCCGACGGCCGCTCTGGTGCAGGATCTGAAGCAACGAGGACTCCTGGAAGATACGCTGGTGGTCTGGGGCGGCGAGTTTGGCCGAACCGTCTACTGTCAGGGAAAACTCACCCCCGAAGACTACGGCCGCGACCACCATCCGCGCTGCTTCACGATCTGGCTCGCTGGTGCCGGGATTAAGCCGGGGACAACCGTCGGTGAGACTGACGATTTCAGTTACAACATCACTCGGGATCCTGTGCATGTTCACGATCTGAACGCCACCATTCTGCACCTCCTGGGCATTGACCATTCGAAGCTCACCTTCAAGTTCCAGGGCCGCCATTATCGACTGACTGATGTCCACGGCGAACTGATTCGCAGCATTCTCGCCTGATGTGGATTCCCACGCGCGGGGCGTTGCCCACGCGGTTAAACGAATGCGCCATCCTCAACGGCGCACGGTATAATTAGTGTCCGATCGTCACTTGACGAAGCGGTGCCCGGGCATCCCATGTCGGGCAGCAGAGAATTAACGCTACGGGTGGTGTGGCCTTGTTGCCTGCGGACCTTGATTCACTTTGGGAAAAAACATGGCCGATGAACTGCATGGGAAATTTGCGCTGGTCACTGGTGGAAGCCGCGGTATCGGCGCGGCCACGGCACGACAACTGGCGGCTCAGGGTGCCTCAGTCATCGTCAATTACGCGGGAAATAAAACGGCGGCAGAGTCGGTGGTCTCCGAGATTGCCAGCCGTGGTGGAAACGCCATTGCCGTTCAGGCCGACGTGTCGGATGAAGCGGGTGTGGCCAGGCTGTTCGCAGCGGTCGATCAGCACTCTGGCGGCCATTTTGACATCCTGGTCAATAATGCAGGAATCTATGAGGTTGGATCAATACAGGACATGGGCGTTGATCATTTTGACAGGACGATGCGCATCAATGTCCGAGGCGTCTATCTTGTCACTCATGCCGCTATCTCAAGACTTCGCGACGGCGGACGGATCGTGACAACGGGTTCCTGCATCGGGAATCGTATGCCGTTCCCGGATGGTGCCGTTCCCGATCTTACACATCCATTTGAGGATTCCTGCTGATCGTTAATTCTTTACATCCTGACGGTTCGTTCCTGCCCGTTGGCGTACACCTCAGCCATCCGCAGCAGCATGGCGACACTCCTACTCAAATCGGACGGTGGAACACTCTTTGTAGATTTGGAGTGCGGTGACTTGTCACCGCTTTCCTTTGGCACAATATTGATAACCGAATGTTTTTTTTCTGCTCGACGACGCTGGACAAAGAAAGCTCCGAGAACTCGGTGCACTCCAAATCGGGGAGCATTTGGCCAACGTGCGAAAGCTGAGCATCTCTACCACGATTTTTGCGTGTGACAGACCGCTAGCGGGTTGTTGATTTAATCAGCCGTTTCTGCCTCGCTGGCGCTTCGGGTTGGTATTAAATCAACACCCCGCTAGCGCCTTTCGGCTAATGATCAGCATTAAATCAACAAAGCGTTAGTCCGGGGCTGCCGTCGCCGCCTCTTCCTGCAGTTCTTCGGTACTGTTGCCATGGCAGAGGACGACGCTGTTGGGGCCAAGGGCGTTTAAGACCGTTTCATCGTAGCGGATTTCACGTTTGACCATCACGCCGCGTTCGATGTCCAGCTTCAGGGTTCCCTTCGGTGTGGCTTTGATCAGTTGAGCACGGATCGTGGGACTTTTCACAGCAGCTTCCACCGAGGATCGGAATGAAATCGTGGCGAGACCGTTCTCGACAGATTCCAGACGAAACGTGCGCAGGATGTTGATCTGGCGACTGATCTGTTCCGTCACACGTACGCTGACGGGAATCATTTCTCGCCATGTGTCACCGACAGCGACCGCGATTTCCGGCAGCGGCATCAGAAACGTAACGGCGTCCGATGCTTCCGACGATTTTGGTGTGCTGGTGGCGACGGCTTGCTGAACGTTGTCGGTTGGCGGACTGGAGGACTTGTCTCCCACGATGACGTTTCCGGCTTGCGCGACGGCTTTCCTGGCCGGTGCGTAGCCCTCAGCGGAATCGGATTCCTGCAACGCACTGCCAAGGCTGGAGATCCAAAACCGTGGCGCGTTGCCTTTCAGCTGTCGAGCGGTATTGCGAAACGCCGGAGGAATTTTATCCTGTGGCATGGTGGTGTCGAATATGACCGGCTCGAAGTCATTTGTCTGCACTCTCATGCCCACAAATTCATACTGCATCGTGAGCCGCGCGGCACCGGCGTCATCCACAGTTGCCACAGTGAAGATTCGTCGCTGTTCAATGGCCGTGACATCGACCTTGCGAATTTCACCCAACATCGCGTCGAGTGTGACGCTTTCTGTATTCCTGTACCGCAGCTTCTGCTCGGGAACGAACTTGTATCGCAGTGTCCATGTCGGCGACTCAACAGGCGCTGCCGGTGATTCAACAGTCTCCGCCGCGGAATCCACAATGTCTTCTGACGGACATGTGGCGGCGAGCGAGGCGGTCAACAAACCAACAGACAACAGGAATTGGGCGAGCATCTTCCATGATCCTCAAAAGCGGACAGCAGATATCAATCGACCCGGGCTGGACGAGGGCACCGGGGAACGGATCCGCAGCATATCATCACACTTGAACGACAAGTCCGGATTTCCAGGCTCAAGGAGCAATTCGTCTCACCAGCATCACGCAGTTCGGCAGATTCTGCTGAGACAGAGCCCCCTGCGGGTCGCTGATTTAATCACAGGCTGCGTGAAGCGCAGCGCACCACTGGGGAAAGCGTAAGAAACTGGTGTGTTCCGCTATCGCTGCACACACCCTACTCGAATTCGGTAAATCAACAACCTCCCTGCGCCATCCCGCTCACTTGCCGGGTTCAACCCGAATCGGAGGCTGTGATCCTTGCTGCGCTGGTTTCAGCCCGGGGATGGAAACTTTGTCCGGGAAATCCCTGCCGGCTTTGAGCGTATACAGGCCGTCGGCATAGACCGGTGCCTGAAACGTCGCGCCGTTCGAACGGACCGTATAGAGCACATCACCCGAAGATTCCTCAACGACCTGCACCACAGCATCGGGAGCGCCGGCGATCCGGACTTCCGGTAACCAGCCGAAGGGCTTTCTGCCGTCGTTGTCTTTCATCGCCACGGAGATCGGCCAGCCAGGGAATTGCGCTGTGTCGCCGTCGCTGACATCGGCAAATCTCGGCCAGCATTCAAACGTGATGTTGCGTTTCGGCTTGTCGAATCTTGCAATGCCGAACCCGTCCGATCGCTTCTGTTCATCGGACGGATCTTCCGGATTTGCGTACGCCAGCATCGTGATGAAGTTGCCCAGTCCGTCTTCGTAGTCTCCGGTCCAGGGCAGCGGACTTTCGGGGCGCGCGAGTGGACCAGGCAGTTCAAGATTCGGCAAATCAATCGCCGCGCGGTCGTAGCTGGGATCGGTGATATGGTCGGGACGCGGTCCGAGTTGCGGAATGGTACCTTCCGGGCCGGTCTTGAATTTGCGATCTTCCAGCACAGCGAAGTCGATGCCGCCGACGCGCAACCGGGTGAAGTAAACTCCGATGCCCTGTTCCACAGGAGTAGGATCCACCGCATCCGGCAGGTGCCACGTCTGACAGCGTTCCACCATCTTTACGTACTCAGCGGGAAAATAGTAGCCGCCATCAGGGCCGGTGGGGCTGAGTGATTTCTTGCCACTCGCACCCCAGAGATTCGGATGCCCGACGTCATGATCATCGGGAATCGCAACGACGGGACGGTCGCGCAGAATATCTCGGAATTGCAGGCCCCATTCCAGCCAGCCGAAGGTGTGCTGCGTATGGTGGTAAGACTGATCGCCGGCAAAAAACAGCAAGTCGGGATCCAGCTTCTTCAGATTGTCCACGATCGTTGCGCGTGAACCTGGTGTGCGGCTGGAGTTGCAGGAAAGTGACGCGACTACGATCTGGGGCTTTTCAACAGGGTCTCGGCGAATTGTTCCCTCAAACGACGACTGATTTTCGAGTCGAACCCGATAGGCAACCGACTTTGTGTTGTCCCAGTCACCGATGCGAAAATGCGCACTCCAGCCGGGATACCGGACTGGTGCTTCCGCAGCCTGTCTCCATGCATCGCCGTCCAGAAACTCCAGTGTCACGGTGCGCGGTTCGTCGGGCTTCAACGGATACAGCTGAGCAGACAATTTCAAAACTCCGTGATCATGCGTGTACAGGGCGAATGCCATGACCTGATCGCGCAAAACGAGAAGCCTGGGTTCCTGTGGCTGCCCTTTGTTTTTTCCACGTTCAACCTGCCCTGGTTTCCACCATTCGCCGACCGCATCAGAGTCCAGTTTCGGAAATTGATCACCAAATGGCTGCGGTGCCAGATCAGCAACGACCTGTGCGCGGGCTGTCGCCGAAACATGCAGAGCGGCGCACAGTGTCAGACATGCTGTCGCGAAAAGCTGCCTGCGCGGGATGCGGTGTGGCTGCGTGATACTCATGGAATTTCCTGCGAGACGTGGAAAGGTTCTCGGCAAGCCTGAATCCTACTGACTTCACGCAACAATGACAGGCATCCATCGATCACGTCCACGGCTGGCGAAATATTGATGATGGGCAACGCGTAGGGTGTGACAAGCAACGCGCAGGCACACCTCATCACGGGTCTGGTGTGCCTGCGCTGCCGCTTGTCACACCCTACAAATCCACAAATTGGCCAGCCGTGCGATCACGGAAGGTTTTCGGTTCGGCAGAAATTGCTGAAAGCTCCCCGGCGGCAGAAATCCGGATTCCCGACTGTACCGACTCGACCAATCCTGCCGATTATCGGAGCAGGCGATGATTGAGCGGATTGACTGCGCGAGAGTCCGGATGCGGATGAGTGCAGTGTCTCCGCACGCAGGAACTGGTTTATAGGTTTTCGATTGGGGCGGACACATGGAAGCACACGCAATAGATCATGAACAGGGCGGTCAGCCAAACTTCAAGCGACGACTGGGTCGAGGTTTGAATGCTCTCCTTGGCAACGGCTCGGACGAGTATGTTGGTCAAAACCCTTCGACAATCCCTATGCACGCGCTCTCCGCACCCCCTGCACCGGCCTCGGATGAGATTGCGATGGAACTGATTGAACGCAATCCGTTTCAGCCGCGTCGCGATTTCGAACCGGCGGCGATTGATGAGCTGGCAGAAAGTATCCGGAAACATGGCATCCTGCAACCACTGCTGGTCCGCGCACGCACGGACGGCGAAACCGGCTATCAGCTGGTCGCCGGCGAACGACGCTGGAGGGCCGCGCAACAGGTCGGAATGGAAACCGTGCCGTGCCGAGTCATCCAGTTCGAAGATCGCCAGGCTTGCGAAGCGGCACTGGAAGAAAACCTCAAACGCGAAGATCTGAACGTACTCGAAAAGGCCGCTGCCTTCAAAGACTATCTGGAACGCTTCGGCGGTACGATTGAAGAGCTGGGTCGTCAGTTGAGCATGAATCGTGCAACCGTCAGCAACATGATGCGACTGCTGGAACTTCCGGAATCCATTCAGCAGTTGCTGCGCTCAAACAAAATCACCGGCGGACACGCGAAGGCGCTGCTGCCACTGTCAGAAGCTCAGCAGAACGAACTGGCTCGACAGATCGAACAGGAACAATTGTCCGTTCGTCGCGTCGAAGACATCGTGCGGGAAATGCTGCGGGCCGGGACGCTGCCGCTGCCGAACGGGACGGACGCAAATGCAGCAACGGCACAAACGGAAGGTGAACAACAGCCCGGCGTATCCAATCATGTGCTTGGCTTGCAGGATTTTCTGCGAGGCCATCTCGGCGCGAAAATTGATATTCGGCAGAAGAAGAACCATGCCGGCCAGATCGTGATTCACTTCGCGAACAACGACGACTTTGAACGCCTCGTCGGACGTCTGCGGCATGCCGGCTGAATTGCCGGGCACCTCGCAATATGAATAACGAACCGACATCCGGTCTCCGCAGCGCCGTTGTGCAGACAGCGGATGGTGTTGTGATCCGAGTCCATGTGCAGCCGAAAGCGCGACGTGAACAGATGATCGGAATGCACGGCGGCCGCCTCAAGCTGGCCGTGACTGAGCCTCCCGATAAAGGCAAAGCCAACGAAGCCGTCGTGCGTCTGGTCGCAGCAGCGCTGAATCTCTCCGCGTCGCGTGTGGAACTGCTGCGCGGCGATGCGAGTCGACAGAAAGATCTGCTGGTGCGGGATCTCGATGCTGGCGCAGTCATTCGTCTACTCGCCGCATCCTTGCCTTGATTCGCGAAGAAGTCCACCGAGCTCTCCTATGGAGTCTGTCTGATTACCCCTGATTTTGTGAGCGGCAAGGCGCTAGCCGCCGGTTCTTGCAGATCGATTACCCGCGGCTAGCGCCATGCGGCTCACGGTCCCGGAGTATCGGGACAGACTCCTATGGCTCGGCAAGTAACTGTTCCACGACCTGTTCGATCGTTTTGTCGCCAGTGGCACCCTTCCAGTTCAATTCTCCCTGCCACCATTGGCGAAGGTATCCGTTCTTATCGACAACGTACACGGTTGGCCACATCGTGTTTCCCCACGCCTCCCAGTTTTTCGATGCGACGTCAACCATGATCGGAAACTCCAGTTTGCGTTCTGCTGCGGCAGACTTCACTGCGGCGGGGTCACGCTCCTGCGAGGTTTCCGGCGTTTGAATGCCGACAACCACAACACCCTTCTCACGCCATTGATCATGCCAGCGTCGATAGATTTCGAAGTTCGCGTGGCAGTTGTGACATTGGAATGCATAGAAGTGGACCAGCACAACTTTGCCTCGAAGCTCCTTTAATGTCAGCGGCCCGGAGTTGAGCCAATCCTCGACCGCCACAAACTCGGGCGCCATCGGATAGATGCGTTTCAATTTGCTGGTCTCAAAGGACTCGCCGAGCGTTTTCTGCAAACGCTGCAGTTGCTCAGGTTTAAGCACCTTCCTGACTGCATCCTGCTCCGCTTTTGCCGCTGCCTTTGCTTTCGACTGCAGTTCGTCACTCGGTTCGCCACTCATGACTGCTTTTTGCAATGCTGACTGCGCTGCATCGGTTGACCTGGCAAGTCTGGCGAAACGCTCCTGCTGCATGGACTCCAGTTTCAACTCAAGTGCGACGTCATTGCGGAGCAGCATTCTCACGTTCTGTGCCTGCAACTCAATTTGCCGCAGTCGCTCTCGCTGTTCGTGCGTGACATGCTCTGCCAACCAACTGTGAACGCGATGATCCAATGAATCGAGGATGGGAAGCTGCTGTTGCTGCGACTGATTTCGCAAATGAAACCAAGGCCCATCGATCTCTGCGAACAGTGATTCCAGTTCCGTGACCTGCTTACTGTTCAGTTTCAGTTCCTGATGAACCTCGGGCGTGTGCAACAACGCTAACATTTGGCGCGGTACGAGCGAGCGATATTCACTTGAGACGGATTCCTGCTGCATTCCGATCGCCGACGGCACCAGTACCAGCGCGACCAGCAGGAGACAGACGATCCGAATTCTCATCATGCTGATCATTTGATTTGGCCGCGCCGACTTTCAAGCTGCGTGACGAATGCCGCATGTTCGGTTGTGGACAACCCTTCGTTCAACACCTGCATGACATGCTTTCCGTCGCGTCGCAGCATGGCGGCAGCATGCAGCCAGAGTCCCGGAAACGTTTCACTCCGGTAAATACCGTCCTCAGGCAGCGACTGCAATTCAAAGCCATTGTCGCGAAGCACATACCATTCCAGCAACTTGTCATCGACCCGCCAAATCAAGTATTCACGAACCCCGTGCCGTTCGTAGGTTCTCAGCTTGGCGCCTCTGTCGAGAGACACGCTTGAGACGGACACCTCGGCGACAAATTCCGCCGGGCCAGTCAGATAACCATCTTCGCTGACCCGCGTTTGCCCACCACAGGCAGGATCGATGAACAACGCCACATCCGGCTGAGGTTCGTTGTCGTTGTCCAGTCGATTTGTGACATTGTCTGCTGCGTCAGTGCCCGGCGTTTCGATAGCATAATTGACGATCCAAGCCATCAATGATCCATGTGGCTGACCGTGACGAAGGCGAGCGGGTGACGGCACGTAAACGACTCCTTCGATCAATTCCGCTTTCTTACAGTCGGGCATCGCATGATACCGACGTTCAAACTCCGCGCGATTCAACCGATCGCCCGGTTGCAGTGGCGGTATCGCGGTTTGAGAGTTCGGGATTTCGGCGATCGACATAGCGATGGCTCCAGAGTCAGGTGTCAGACAGCGACATCATCATAACGTGCTGCGCCATGGACTTGAAGTGCTTTCTTGCTGAGTCTCAGCTCAAAGCACGTACGAAAGTTGGTCCGCGAGCGCAGGTTGGTGCGTAACTCGGCGTGCAAGTCTCGGTTACTGCAACTGTCGAAGTCATCCTGACGTAGCTCCCCATTTTCGATTGGGGTTTCGGAGAATGGATAGATTTGTTACCCGTGCGTCATGTCTGACGCCACAGCAACTGAAACTGATCCACGGGATTTGAAGATCACTGAGCAAGCTCATGCGATTGCCGGGCTGACCAAAGAAAATGAGCAACTGAAAGAACAGAACAAGAAGCTCGAAGAGAGAATCAAACGACTGGAAGCATTGCTGGCAACAAAAGTCGATGCCAAATCTTCGAAGAAGCCTGTCTTCACGGAGAATTACAGCCTTGATCGCAACAAACTCGGCAAACAGAATTCCGATAAAAAGCCGCCAAAGAAATCCACCGGTCGCAAGCCCGCTGAAGCCAAAGAACATCTCGTCAGCGATACGATTGAAATCTTTCCGGAAGGCGTTGATCGCGATCAGTGCAGACACCATCGCTTCCAATCGGCGTGGCGAATCGTCGATG
>JANOUN010000209.1:0-3459 GCA_031416875.1 Planctomycetota bacterium
CTCCGTTTTCGCTAGTGCGGCCTGCTCTTTCGCCCGCGCGGACTCAGTGGATGCAATCTCTTCTGCCTGCATCGCTCGGACCATCTGCCACGACGTTGCGGCCATACCGACGACGAACAAGACCAGGCACGCGGCCGCAGCGGTGAGAAGCAAACGGTGGCGTTTTGCAAACTTGCCAATCAAATAGACGGTTGATTGAGGGCAAGCCCGCACCGGCTCATTTGTCAGGTACCTCTCAATGTCCGCCGCAAAATCACTGGCCGATTCGTAGCGGCGTGCGCGATCTTTCTCGAGCGCCTTCATCACCAGCCAGTCGAGTTCGCCGGTGAGCGTTTGACGAAGTTTTTGCGAGTTGACGCTGCGATGATCAGTGACCGTTGATTGTGCCTCGGCCACCATCGTGCTAACCATCGTGCTGGGGCGTTTCGGTTCGTCTTCGCGGATGATCCGCCGCATTTCGTCGAAGGTCACCTGCTTGAGTTGTTCCCGATCAAACGGTGTCTCGCCTGTCAGTAATTCGTAAAGCACGACGCCAAGCGAATAAACATCGCTACGGGTGTCAACATTGGCCACGTCCATGCCCGCCTGTTCGGGACTCATGTACAGCGGTGTCCTCAGCATCTGGGAATTCTGGGAAAACTGTGTGTAAACGCTCTGCTCGGTCAACTTCTGGTTCAGCGATTTGGCGACGCCGAAATCGATCACCTTGGGGACAGCTTTGCCATCGATCTCGGCGACCATGATGTTCGAGGGCTTTAGATCGCGGTGAATGATTCCTTTCTGATGGGCGTGCTGGACGGCGCGGCATACATCGACGAACATTTCCAAACGCTGTCGGATGGTCAGCCGCTTTTTGTCGCAATACTCGGTGATGGGCACTCCGTGGACTAGCTCCATCACGAAATAGGGCAGTTCGTCTTCGGTCGCGCCGCCGTCCAGGATCCGAGCAATGTTGGGATGATCCATCATCGCCAGCGACTGACGCTCGGTTTCGAAGCGGGCCACGACTTGCGGCCCCGATATGCCAAGCTTGATGACCTTCAAGGCAACCTTGCGGTGAAAGGGTTCGGTTTGCTCGGCGACGTAGACCACCCCCATTCCGCCTTCGCCGATCTTTTCGCGAATCTTGTACGGGCCGATTTGACGAGTCCCGGCGATTTCAGGCTCAGAGCGTTCGAATTCAAGTTCCGGTGGTCGTTCGATTGTTGCAACTATCGCACCGAGCGGACTGGGAACGGAGCTCTCCGCCGCCAACAGCATCTGCTCCACGCGATGGCGCATCACTTCGTCGTCGCCGAGTATCTCGCTGAGGTAACGCAGGCGTTCCTCCTCATCAGTCTTTCCACGAGCAACGAGAAAGATGTCCTTCAAGCTGGGACGCTGGTTCACCTGGTCTTGCATGAATCAAAACTCACTTGCTCTGAAACGGGTTGCCACAACTCAAATCCTGGTCAAGGTCGGACGAACGGCTTTGGAATGAGTAGGTAGGGTACAAGTCCACCGGTCGCAGAACCAGCAATCGCGCCAAAGTTTGTGTCGGCTCGTTTTTCTGTCATCACCGCGCCTCGGTCGTAGTTGTCAAATTGCAGCCACAACGCCCGATTCGGGTCGTTGGGGTTAAGCAAATCATCGATGCTCAGAAGATTTCCCCACGCAGGGCTATGTAATTGAAGTGGCGATCGGCTGCCCGCATTTCCCGAAATTAGAACGTCACCCCTAACACCAATTGGATCTATTGCAGACGGATCATTCAGACGCAAGGCCCTTCCTGGTTGGGACGACTGCCAAATGACGCCGTCGTTCAGGCTTGGATCATAGACGGCTGGGTACGTCTCTGTCACGTTTTTCCTCAAGGCGACTTTCACCGTCCCCACGTATAAACCGCGTGAGTCAACGTCCGACAAGATGATGCCGTCGGAACGGTTCGATACTTGCGCGAGGATGTTCGATGCGATCTCGTATTCCGATGTGATCAAGCTGTCATCACCGCCAAGCATGATGATCCCCGTCTTGGTGAGACGAGAACGGAATTCCGCTTGATAGAATTTGCCGAGATTCCGCAGGAGGGTCAGTTTTGGTGGCACTGGTGGCACATTGTAGGTGTAGGTGGCCACAAAAGTGTTCCACCATACATTGTCTGCGAAGTAGCCCCCGACCAAGCTGCCGGAGTTATTGACATGCAAAAGGTAGGAATCGCTGTAGCCCAGAGTTGAAGTAAGCGTCAGCGAGCGTGAAGCGAGGTCGATGATCAGTCCGTCAGATTTTGAGTAATCCACATTGCCCACGTACCCCACAAGCAATCCCGAGTCATTGATGCCACGGAATTTCGACTGGGTAAATCCTTTGCCCGCAATGATTGTCATGTCTTGCAGTGAAATGAGGTCACCCAGAGTCCTTACCAGACCTGTTCCGTGGTCGTAGAGAAATCCATCGTGCTTGGCCATGCCGTCAATCGACTGGGCGGTCCAGCCTACGATTTGGAGGTTCCTATTCATGTCCTCGACAATCGCGCTGCCCACGATGGGAAGGAACTTTACTTCATAGGCCATATTCGGCAAGACCGGCGGAGTTCCACCGCCTCCGCCTCCGCCTTTTCCGCCTTTCTGGGCCAGTGCATCGCTGGCGGAGAAAGATCCCATGACCACTGCCGCTACCAGAACGGCCATTGCCGCGATCCATCTTGACTTTTGCATTCTCATCGTCATCGCTCCCAAATTTGTTTTCTTGTGCTCAGGCTCGAAAACCAAGCCCTCTGTATACAGTGCGAAATCGAGCTGCAATTTTTCCCGGTGGACAAGATCCCGAGAGGAGAGCGGCGTAACTGCTGATAATATAAAGTTTTACGCTTGCAGGGGCGGATCCCCCGGGACTCTGGGAGGCTTTCCCACTTTCGAATCATCGTTTTCATTGGTAGCGGAATGCGTCAAGCATTTCGATTGTCCTAAAATTGGCGTGGACATTTCGAAACCCTTGACGGGTTCCGCTACCAAAGTGGGAAAGCCTCCTGGGATTGAGCGGGCGATTCATGTCGCATGATCCGCGAAAAGGCGGCGTTCTTCTCCGAGGACGCTAGTGATTGGAGGAATTGAGCCAAACCGTGAACCAGGCCTCCGCGAATTCCCAGGTTTCGTATGCCTTTCGGCGACTCAATCCCAACATTTCTCCGGACTCGGTGACGGAAAGTCCGGCAAATATCCTCAGCTTCACCAGTTCACCCGCCTCGGGATCTTCTTCCAACAGACGCTCGAGAGCTTCGTTCACTTCAATCAAGTCATCCGGGCGGGTGCTCATCGTTTGTGCGATGTCAACGTCGATCTCCACTCGTTCACGATCGCCACCGCGTTTCGCCGAATTCTTACGGCGGGCAGATTCGATCAAAATCCGCCGCATCGCCTCGGCAGCAGCTGAAAAGAAATGCCCACGACTGTTCCAGTGCAGGGCCAGCTGGGAATCGACCAT
>JANOUN010000210.1:0-4161 GCA_031416875.1 Planctomycetota bacterium
GAGACCGGAAAGATGCGGATATGTATTTTTTGGGTCGTTGGTCGTAGGGTGCGTTAAGCGAAGCGTAACGCACCACAGAGGAATGCGTTAGAAAATGGTGTGTTTCGCTATCGCTGCACACACCCTACTTGCTTTTTGAACAGCCATGACAAGCTGGAAGCTTATCCCACGAAAGGATCGGGCGGAACTCCAAAATGACGGACTGCGGACTTCGGAAATGCGAACGAGGTGCGTACCATAGTGGCCAGAATGGATTCTGAAGGATATTTTCGTTCAGACAGTTCTGAAAGTTGGTCCACAGAATTGCCGGACGGCCTGATTCAAAACTCATTGCAGCCAATAGTCATGCGGAAACAACTTTTGACGAAACACCATCTGTCTCATTGTGGGCAGCGACCGCAATTGCCGATCGGACGATTCTCCAAATCGATCGTGGCTTTTCTGTTGGCCTGTGTGTTGACTCCGGCGTCTGTCTTCGCCGACAAAGCAGGTGACGATTTCAATCTGGGAGTTGGGCTGTATCGCACTCAGCGATATGAACTTGCGGTCGATACGTTCAACTTGTTTCTGAAGGAATTCCCCGAACACCCGCGAACCAATCTGGCTCGATTGTACTTTGCTTTGTCGCTTGATTCACTGGAGAAATACGCACCCGCCCGTGACCAGTTCATCATGTTTCTGCAAGCCGAACCGGAAGGCAGAAATGCGGCAGAAGCGCGATACCGCCTGGGGGAATGCAGCTACTATCTGCGCGACTATCCTGCCGCAATTGAGCAGTTTTCCGCGTATCTGGAAAAGCATCCGTCGCACAACCGCGGGGAATGGGCCAAATTGTTTCTTGGTGAATCGTATGTGGGGTCCGAACAATGGACAAAGGCCGAAGCGATTCTGAATCCGCTCGTTGGGTCTGAATCGACGAGTCCTTCCGTGGCGCTCGATGCAAGATTCAGCCTCGGAATTGCCTTAGAAGGACTCAAGAAGGTTCCTGAAGCCCTGGAGCAGTACAACACGATTGTCGCTGCGAAGAATCCAGCGATGGCACCGCGTGCGTTGATTCGAATCGGGGCGATTCAGTTTACTGCGGAACAGTACAAAGCAGCGGCTGCCACTTATGACGAATTGCTGACGACGTATCCGACGAGTGCGCAGGTCGCGTCCGCGAATCTTGGTGCCGGAATGGCATGGTATCGAACGGGAACGTTTGACACGGCATTGCTGCGTTTTCGCGCCATACCCAGAGATTCTTCTTTCGCGGCGAAGGCGATTCTGATGACGGCGATGTCACTGCGCGATCTTGGTCGTGTGGAGGAATCGCGTCAGGAATTTGCCGAAGCGCTCAAGGCCGCCGGAGATTCGCCGCTGGCTGAGGACATCCTGTTTCAGCAGGCGCAGATGGAACGCAACGGGACAGAACGTGAACTGGCTGCAAAGATGTTTGAAGACATTGCCGATCGGTGGCCAAAATCGGGGCGCACAGCGGAATGTCTGTTCAATGCTGCCGAATTGCGTCTGGAACTGAACGACGCGGAACGCGCGGAACGCCTCTTTGGTCGGCTGAACACGGAATTTCCGGAGGCGTCAAAACAGCCGCGCGAACAGATACTGCTGGGACGATTATTCTTAGCACGCGGTGATCTCAGTAAAGCGACTGACACACTGCTGCGGGCGACCGAAACGATGAAAGATCCGGCAGATCGCGTCGCGGCCGTTGGTCGCTATTATCTCGTGCGGGCCTTATTCGACAGTGACCAACATGATCAGGTGGTGCAGCAGGCGTCGCTGATGACCGAAGTGCTGAAGTCCGACGACCTTGCCGAAATGCGAGGGGCACTGGCGTTGGCTGCGATCAGCAGCCTGGAACTCAAACAGTACGAAAACGTGCTGAAGTTCGCCGATCAGTTTCTTCCGCTTGCGACAGATGCACAGAAGAAAGCTGACATCATCGGCACGCGCGCCGTCGCACTCAGTCATCTGAATCGATTTCCGGAGGCTATTGAAACCCTGACGTCGCTTGCCGCGACCAACGCAGATCAGCCTCAGACATGGACCGCTGTGCTGCAGGCTGCTGAAACGGCACTGGCTTTGAATTCCTCAGAGAGTGCTGAAGCGTTGTTCAGACTGGCCGCTTCGGGTCCGGAAAACTCAAAATCGCGTGAAGCGGGTCTGTCTGGGATCGCGTGGAGTCAGTTCAAATCGCAGAAGTATCCTGAGGCAGAGAAGTCCTTTGCCGCAATGGCGGTCGAGTTTCCGAATTCAAAAGAAGCCCCCCAGGCGATTTTCATGCAGGCACGCTGCGTCGAAGAGCAGGGCGATCCGGAAAGAATTGCGGCCGCATTCGGCACTGTGTATGACCAACTGACGAAAGACGTGACTGCAGTTCCGGCGGGCGCTGAAACTATGCCGCCCATGGTGTATGCGTTTGATGCGGGGAAACAAACGGCGCGAGCTTTCGTAAAACTGAAACGGTTTGCCGACGCTGATGCTGCATGGAAGAAACTGACGACGCTGTTTCGTGATGCGAAAGAAATGGATTCACTACTCGATGAATGGGCGTGGATGCACTTTTCCAATGGAAGCTTTGCAGCGGCCGATGCAATTCATCGACAACTCCTCGAAAAGTTTCCGGGCAGCCCGTTTGCCGGACAAGCACGACTGTCCCTTGCGGAAAGCCTGCTGGAGACCGGACAGCTGGAACCGGCGCTAAAGGAAATGGAAGCCATTGTTGCCGATGGACGGTATGGTGAGATGGAAAAGGAGCGGGCGTTGTTTCACGTCATCGAAATTCAGGCGACGGCGAGGAATTGGGAGCAGACGATGGCTTCCACAGAGAGATTTCTTGCGAGTTTTTCGGCCAGTCCGCTCGCACCGCAGGTTCGACAGTTTGCCGGCGATGCCTTTTTGCAACAGGGAAAGCCTGACGAAGCCATCGCGATCCTCAATGCCCTGCGAGAAGACATCAGCAGCGAAAAAGTGAAGCAAGAAGATTGGGTCGATCGCGTCTGGGTCGTGCTGGCCGAAGCGGCACTGGCGAAACAGGATTATGATCGGATCGATACGTTGCAGGCGGAATTGAAACAGCGCAGTCCGGAATCACGGTTTGCGTTTCAGCTCAACGACATTCAGGGCCGCAGGTGGAAACAACAGGCACCGCCGGACTTCGTCAAAGCGCGGGAGTACTTTCAGCGTGTCACCGCTGATCCTCAGGCAGAAGGTACAGAAACGTCCGCTCGCTGTCAGTTTCTGCTGGCGGAGACGTACCTGATGGCATCGGATCATCAGACGGCGGCGAAGGAATATTTCAAGGTCTATCTGAACTACAAAGGCCACGATGAACTTCGGGCTCAGGCGCTGTTTCAGGGAGCGTCCTGTCAGGTGGCGCTGAAGAACACAGAACTTGCCGTCCGGGACTTTAAGGAACTCATCAAAGAGTTTCCGACATCAAATCTCGTCAACAAGGCGAACGAAGAACTCAAGAAACTTGAAGCCGCAGGACCGTAGCCAGAACCAGCATGAGGTTAAAGTGGGATAAGCTTCCAGCTTGTCAAGTTTTCCAAAGAGTATTGATTTTTCTTTGAGCAATGGCAAGCTGGAAGCTTACCCCACGAGGAAATTTCGCATTCATCAATACCCCGCGAATCGCGTCAATTCTTTTGGCTCAACACACATCGTGAAACTTCACCCCGTCAACACACTAAAATCCAGGGAACGGTCTTCTGTGACGACTCGAATTCTTGTCATGGCGATTGTCGCCGTCGCGTTGCTGATCACTTGCCAGTCGATGGCGCAGGACGATTCCGGCAAGGCCCGGAAGGGGTCCGCAGAGACTCCCGCCGCAGCACCCGCTGATGGTGCAGGAACTGCGGCACCAGCTGCTCCCTCCGGGATTCCGACCGATCCTTTGGGAATCGCAGACGCCATGGGGCGGCCGTTTACTGTCGCGTTCATTCTGGCCTCTGTGATCGGTGTCTGGTCAGTCGTGGAACGGCTTGTCATCCTGCGGCGGCGGCGGGTGATCCCGAAGGCATTTGTCGAACGTTTTCTGATGCATCTGCGCGCGGGCCGCATGGATAAGAACGAAGCGATCGCGATCTGCCATCAGAATCAAAGCCCGATGGCTGATGTTTTCATGCACGGCGTCCGCAAATGGGGTCGCCCCAGCGT
>JANOUN010000211.1:0-2329 GCA_031416875.1 Planctomycetota bacterium
GATGCCATGCGCGTGGCGTGGCTGGGTGAAGACGACACGATTACCGGGCTGGTGGATCTGGCGTTAGGAATCGCCGATCGCCTTGCCGCAGCATACCCCGGCGAATTTGAGATCGATTATCGAACACTCTATCGTGGGCTGCCGCCGGACGACGCAGCCGAGGCCATTCTGGCGGAAATCCATCAACGTCTGCAGCATCGGTTTCTGTTACTGATCGTCGAAAACCTTGATGCTGCGTTTAAAGGCATGGGAGACCATGGCCAGAAACGCTGGCGAGCGTTTCTGCAGGAAAAAGGACGTGTGGCAACGCTGGCGACCGCACAACAGCTCTTCGACGCGGTTTCCGATCGCGATTTTCCGTTCTGGGGTTTTTTTGACATTCATCACCTCGCGCCGCTTTCGTTCGAGGATGCCCGGACTCTGATTCGCAATATTTCTGTCGAGAATGACAACCGGGAGCTGGTGCAGTTTCTCGATACTGCTGATGGGCGATATCGCATTCGATCACTCCATCATCTGGCGGGCGGAAATCATCGAATGTACGTGCTGCTGAGCGAATTCCTGACCAAAGAGTCGTTGGACGATCTGGTCGCAGCATTCGAGACGCTGGCCGATGAGTTGACACCTTATTTTCAGGAACGCGTGCGATCGCTGCCCGCGCAACAGGCCAAAATCGTCCAGTGTCTGGCCGCAGCCACAGGAGCGACGACTGTCAAAGAAATCGCGGCACTGACGTTCATTGATGAGCGAAGTTGTTCGAAACAATTGGGTGAGTTGCGAAACAAGCGTTACGTCCAATCGGAAAAACGCGGGAAGGAAAGTTATTACGAACTTTCCGAACCACTCATGCGACTCTGCCTGGAAGTAAAGAACCAGCGAGGCAAACCACTCCAGCTGATTGCCAGGTTTCTCAAAGTGTGGTTCACTCCCGATACCTTGCAGTCACACCTCACGTCAAGCCCGGGCAGCACAAGCCGCGCAGATGCTTATCTCGAATTTGCAATCGGACTTGGTAATCAGTTCCAAATCCCTGTTTGGGAACAAATAGACCGAGAGTTCGAGAAACAACTCGAAAATAAACACTACGATGCCGCACTAGAATTAGCTCACGAACTCCAATGCGTTGATAAATTGCAGGGCGTATTGAATGCTGCAAGAGTCAGGCATGGGAGCGGTGACTTCAGGGGAGCGATTGCAGACTACACGTCTGTGATCGAAATGCCAAACGCGCCAAGCCACCATAAAACAATCGTCTTGGCCGCTCGTGGTATGAAGTATTTGCAGCTTGGCGAGAGGGACAAAGGGATTGCCGACTGCCGGTCTTTGATCGAAATGCTTGACGCGCCGGTAGGCGCGAATTCAACCGCGTTGGTCATTCGTGGTTTCGCGTATACGCATCTCGGCCAGACGGAGAAAGCGTTTGCGGACTTCACATCGGTGATTGAAATGCCCGACGCACCGGTAGGTGACAAAGCAATCGCATTCATCAATCGAGGGGCGATGTATGGGCAGATTGGCGAGTCGGTCAAAGCGCTAGCGGACTACACCTCGGTGATCGAAATGCACGACGCACCAGTAGAACAGAAAGCAAAGGCCTTGGTCATTCGCGGCCTGACCTATTGGCAATTCGGCGAGTCGGACAAAGCGCTAGCGGACTACTCATCGGTGTTCGAAATGCCAGACGCACCAGTAGATGAGAAAGCAAAGGCATTGGTCAGTCGCGGTTTCAATCAGTGGCTGTCCCGCCAAATGCGAGATTCAGTTCAGTCGTTCCAATTGGCAATACGAATTGCGCCTCAAGGTTCGGCAACTCTGTGCGAGGCTATGTTTGCGTTGCCGCAGCCGGTCGTCGAGCTTGGATTGCTTGACGATGCCTCAACCGCGCTGCGTCGTGCATTTGAAGAAAACGACCGCGCCCGCTCTGGCTATGCTGAAACTCCCCACCATCTATTCTGGATGGTGCTGCGTCGTGGAAGCCGTGATTGGGACAAATACGTCGCCACATTAATGCCGTTGTACATTGAATTTGGCGTTGCCGACAAATTGGCACGCGGGCTGACACAGTTAATCGAGCGCTTGGACGAAGGAGATTTTAGCCCGGGGCAGCTTGATGAATGGAATGCTGTCTGGCAAAAACACGGTGCGGCTGTCGATGAACTGAGAATTGCATTGATGTGTCTTTCAGCAGCAACAGAAGCGATCAAGACCAAATCCGATCGACCGCTCTTCCTGTTACCGCAAGAAGTCCGTTCACTCGTTCGCTCACTTCTCACCCACTCACTCGGGCCAGTTGCGATATTGTAGCCATTGAAACACGCTGTATTCAGAT
>JANOUN010000212.1:0-1782 GCA_031416875.1 Planctomycetota bacterium
AACAAGCAGCTCAGAACGAAGTGCCCTCATACATTCAGCCCGCGACGTGTTTTATCGTGTACATGAATAACGCGACTGGCTGGGCGTCATTCGCTGGTCCGCCCTTTAATGGCACGCCCTGTGCACATTACGTGTCCCACATTCTGGGCATCAAAGCCAGCCATGCGCTCGGTGGGTATGGATGCAACGATGGTTATGAACTCCGCGTCCGTGCGTTACTGGCACAGCTGAATCAAATTGATGCAGCAAGTGTGGCGGTGAATGATGTTTGGGGAAGATTGAAAGGTGACACGAATGCCACAAATAAAACATCCGAGCCAACGGATCACTGCGGAATCGTCTATGCTGTCGAAGACCTTGCGGATGGCACGCGGAAAATTGGGATACGGCATAATTCAAGCGGACAGAGAAAAGTTGCGGAAAACGACTTGTCCTGGTTCGGTAACGGCGGAAAGTTCTACCGCCTTCAATCGACAACTCCGGTCGCCCCTGGCACGGCTCTTAACATGGTGCGTTTCCGTTTCGGGATTCCAATCAAGCAAGTCTGACTGAGTACGGAATGTTGTTTGCTGCGGTGAATACGGCAAACTCAGGCACCTGTGATCCTGCAAAGGCTGAAAATGACGTTTCAACGCCCCCTTCCGAATCATCGGCATTTTGTTTACTCTCCAACCGTTTGAATCTTCATAGGGGTGCTTCTACATGCCAGATTTAATGACGGTGGCGCAAGCGTTTGACAAAGCCACGGATCTGCAGGCCATCGCTGAAGACAATATCGACATTGTCGAAACGCAGATTGCGGGTCGGAAGAAGGCCGCGATTAAGACGACGGTTAAGGTGAGTTCAGAATTGGCGAAGTGGGCACTGGGTGGACGCAAACCGGAAGTCAAACTGGATCGAAGCAGCAATCTCAAATCCACATGGAAGTTCCTTGGAAGCGGCCCGTTGCAGGATGAAATGAAACGGCGTGGCGGCTACTGGAAACTGGCTGCGTATTTGTGGAAAGGAGCTGAGACTGCTGGCGATATTGCCAGGGGTGGACATCCTGCCGTGCTGGCGTACAAAATTGGAACGTTGATCAGTGATGCTGCGCTGGATGCACAGAAGGAGATCCTGAAAAATCAAACGAAAGAACTGGCGGCCAAAGTGGATTTTGTTTGCCAGGCGTGGTCGCGAGTCGAACAGGATTTGATCCGAACTGCCGATGCCATTACGAAAGAGTCCCAGTCAGCTTGTGACAAAGCAGCACGGAAATGGCTTTCCACTGACAGAAAAACTTTCGATGGTCGCATCATCAGTTCTTTGATCAATCGCGGAACATCTGGTCGGGCAGACGCAGGATACAATTTTGTGCAAAGTATGGTCACAGGTGCGCTCAAACATGATCTTGCATACATTTACGGCCTGAGTGCCAGTCTGTACTGTGTTGGAACGGCTGCCGATGCCTTCGTCGTGGCCTGCCAGGCAGCGAGCAGGAACCCTACGAATGATTCGTTGGGGTTTCCTGACTACAAGGGGCATGTCCTCCCGGAACGGTCTGATATTCTGAAACTGTTTGTTCAAAGCGGGGCGAAACTGGCTACCGACGCCAAATATCAAATCGATGGTCTCGACAATTTTCATGACAACCTCTGGACATTTCTCTCTGGTATGCTGTGAAGACTCTGCAGCCGTCACTTATTCCTTGGACTGTTTGACTTTCTCATCGAAGACCCCATCCGGCTGGGGGCCTGTCATTTTAGGTTCACAGAGTCAGCAAATTCGTTTAACGGCGAGCCGCAG
>JANOUN010000213.1:0-3206 GCA_031416875.1 Planctomycetota bacterium
CTTCCGGCGACAGGTCGATCTCCGTCTCCGCGCGAATCGCAGATCTGAACGTGGCCGCCATCCTATAATAGTCGCGTGCGGGAATCGGATCGAACTTATGATCGTGGCAACGCGCACAGCCGATCGACAATCCAAGAAACGACACTCCCGTCGTCATGACCATGTCATCAAGTTCATCGTAGCGCGCGGATTCAAACTCGGCTTCGGTGAGCTGCGTCGGAAAAGCTCCTGCACCCAGAAACCCCGTGGCCATCATCGCCAGAGGATTGTTCGGAGCCAATTCATCCCCGGCCAGTTGCCACTGCACGAACTTGTCATACGGCAGATCGTCATTCAGCGCGCGGATGAGGAAGTCGCGGTAGTGATAGGCATTCGGGCGATCATAGTCCTGCTCGTAACCATGCGATTCGGCGAACCGAGCGACATCCATCCAGTGCCGCGCCCAGCGTTCGCCGTATTGAGGCGACTCCAGCAATTCATCAATCAACTTCGACCATGCATCGGGATCGGTATCATTCACAAACGCATCGACCCGCTCCGGCGTCGGGGGCAGTCCGATGAGACCAAGGTAAGCTCGGCGAATGAGCACATGCCGATCGGCTGTCGCGTTCGGCGAGAGCTTCACAGCTTCCTGTCTGGACCGCACAAACTGATCAATCGGCGTTTGGCACCACGCAGTATCTTCCACCACCGGCGGCGCGACTGGTTGCAGAGGCTGAAAGGACCAGAACTGCCGATCACGGTCTTTGACCTGCATTTCCAGGGCAGGCGTTGTTGATTTCTCCGCCAGCGGCGCATCGTACGGTGCGCCCAGATTGATCCATGTGCGAATCTGGTCAATCTGTTCATCGGGCAGCTTTGGTTTCTTGAACGGCATGTGCGGATCGGCCGTATGTTCGATCAAAGCCACCAGATGACTGTCATCCGCCGCATCTGTCACAAACCCGCTGCTCATCAGAAGTTCTCGTGACGACAGATCGAAATCGCCTTTCACGGATTTGCCGCCATGACAATCCAGACAATGCTGTGTCAGCGTGGTTCGCACCGACGACTTGAACAGAGCGAGTCCCTTCTTCGCGTGTTCAGGATGATCGGCAGGCAGCGGCTTTTGTTCGTCAGCAAGGGCCGGACCAATGAATGCGATCAAAACTGCAAGACGCACTGCAAACAAACCGCAACGCATCGCGAGGACTCCTTGAAGGCGGGATTTTGCCGCCAGCGCAAGGCACGCAGGCAGCAAGGTGAGAATCCCATTGTACTTGGCGCGGGCTTCGCCCGCAGCCCAAATCAAGGGGTATGATTGATGTTTGTCTGGCAAAGCAGTGTTCCCTCGCAGGAGAAATGAAGTCCGTGTTTTGCCCGCGAATCGCGCGGATGGGCGCGAATCCGAATCGCGGTCGGGATTGTAACGGAACTTCCGTTTTCGCGCTCCTTCGCGCCATTCGCGGGCACCCCTGTTTTCGAGAGCGAATGGATTTGTCGTGTTCTTCGCCCGCAACCCCACTCATGGAACATGATTGAAGTTGGCGCACTTCGTGGTGAAAAATCTTCTCAGAAAAACCACATTATCAACATTTGCTGAGCAGACCGTTGGCGATTCCAAAGCTATTGTAGCCCTCTCGCTTCGTCGAGAAGAGCCTTCAACGTGGCCGCGTCGCTGAAGTTGCAGCGTGGTACCTCCCAGTATCGGAGAGTCAGGCTGCGATAGCGCGAGAACTTGATTTAGACCCCGTTATTTCTTTTGCACCTGGGAGTCTGTCTGATTACCGCTGTTTTTGTGAGCGGCAAGGCGCTAGCCGCCGGTTTTTGCAGATCAATTACCCGCGGCTAGCGCCTTGCGGCTCACGGTCCTGGAGTATCGGGACAGACTCATGGTCTGACACCGGCACATCACGGCGGAGTGTCATGGCTACGCTGGACGAGCAAAGCAGCTTACTTCAGCCCATAGAACTTCTTCGCCGTTTCACCAAAGATTGCAGTCTGTTCTTCAGTGCTGATGGTTCCCAGAACTTCGTTGAGCGCCGAGAACGCAATTTCATAGCTGGCGGCGAGTTCACAGACTGGCCAGTCGGAACCGTACATGCAACGTTGTGGACCAAAGGCTTCCAGCGCCGTATCGACGTAAGGTTTCAGATCAGCGGGCTTCCAGTTTTCCCAGTCCGCTTCGGTCACCATTCCGCTCAGTTTGCAGTAGATGTTAGGAAACTTTGCAGCGGCCTGAAGATCTTTCTTCCAGTCGTCGATCTTGTGATCTTTGATCTTTGGTTTTGCGAGATGGTCGATCACCATCGGCAGGTCGGGCAGCATGCGAGCCAGCGCGGGAGCATGCTTCAGGTGCTGAGTGAAGAACAGCAGGTCGAACGGGACTTTGTGTTTCTGCAGCACTTTCAGACCACGCACGATCTCAGGGCGAATAATGAAATTGTCGTCCGGTTCGGCCTGGGTAATGTGTCGGATGCCGACAAACTTCGGGTGCTTCACGAATTCACTCAACTGCTCTTCGCATTTTTCTGATGCCAGATCCACCCAGCCGACGACTCCGGCGATAAAATCGTGTTGCTCGGCCAGTTTCAGAACCCAGCGGTTTTCTTCGACATTGTGCTGAGTCTGAACAAACACCGACTTGTCGATGCCACATGCTTTCAAATGCGGTTTCAGGTCTTCCGGCAGGTAATCACGACAAATGGGGACGTGCTTCGGTTCGTGAAGCCATGCATAGTCGAACGGCAGATCAAGTTTCCAGAAATGCTGATGAGAATCAATAATCATGTCAAAGCTCCGGTGGCACGAAGGAGATCCAGATGTGACAATTGTCGCGAGTTTCAGCGATGTCGTCGAGCCAGCGACCAAGGCTCGTGCAAATTGCAATTGCTTTGACGGAATGCCATGAGTTGCACGGCGCTAAGCGGATTGTTGATGCAGTCAGCATTTCTGCGCGGGGTAAGTTCCAGAATGTCATCGCTTGACAAAAGCTCAGGGCTTTTTGACAAACGTGACAAGCTGGAAGCTTATCCCACGCTCAATCAATAACCAAATCGCGGTCGTTATTTTGCAGGTTGTTCTGAAAACAGTGACCGGTGGCTAGCGGGGTGTTGATTGAATACCAACCCCAATCGCCAGCGAGGCAGAAACAGCTGAATTCCTCGCTGGCGCTTCGGGTTGGTATGATCATGAGCCCCAAAAATCACTAAATCAACAGACCGCTA
>JANOUN010000214.1:0-1780 GCA_031416875.1 Planctomycetota bacterium
CGTTCCGAACCGGCATAGTGTCCGTCTCTGAGATGCATGGGGACCGGAACCAGCGTATTCTGTCGCACGTCGGCAATCGCGGCATCAATCGCGACATACGATGCGTTCGACTTGGGAGCGCAAGCGAGATAGGTGGTTGCCTGTCCCAGATTGATGCGGCATTCGGGCATGCCGATATTCTCTGTGGCCTGCCATGCGGCAGTGGCAATCAGCAGGCACATCGGATCTGCGTTTCCGATGTCTTCGGACGCGGCGATGACCAGGCGTCGTGCGATAAATCGCGGATCTTCTCCGGACTCCAGCATTCGAGCCAGCCAGTACAGTGCCGCGTCCGGATCGCTGCCGCGGATACTCTTGATAAACGCGCTGGCGACGTCATAGTGGTCGTCGCCCGACGGATCGAACCGCAGCACGCGCCGCTGCATGGATTCTTCCGCGACTGCCGAATCCACGATTCTGGTTGTCCGCGAAACAGACAGCACCGCAATGTCCAGAGCCGTGAGTGCACGCCGACCGTCTCCGTCCGAAAGCGTTGCGATGAAATCCAGGGCCTCTGCGTGAACCACAACATTGTGCTCCGCGAGTCCGCGTTGTTTGTCGCGCAACGCGCGATGCATCAAACTGATCAGATCGTTTTTTTCCAGTTCCTTGAATTCGAAAACCTGACTGCGGCTGATGAGCGGTGCGACAAGTGAAAAAAAAGGATTGGCGGTGGTGGCACCGATGAGTGAAATTGTGCCGCTTTCCACGTCCGGCAGCAGAATGTCCTGTTGACTGCGACTGAAACGATGCAGTTCGTCGATAAAGACGACTGTCTGCGTCCCATCGGCGGCCAGTCGATCAGCAGCGGCTTGCAGCACTTCGCGGACCTCTCGCACTCCCGATGTGGTGGCGTTCAGGCGTTCAAAGTGGCGACGAGTCTGTTTGGCGATCAGTTCGGCCAGCGTTGTTTTTCCGGTGCCAGGTGGTCCGTAGAAAATCATGGAGCCGATCCGGTCTGCGTCCAGCATTCGGCGAAGCAGCTTTCCGTCGGCCAGAATATGTTGCTGGCCGGCGAACTCAGAAAGCACCACGGGCCTCATTCTTGCCGCCAGCGGCCTGGCACTGTCGCGATTCTGCTGTTCCGCTGCCCCAAAAAGGTTCATAGCCAACTCTCATCTGGTCTGACGCTGTCGATGCACGATTCCTGTTGAGTATACTGGCGTCCCGGAGTCGTTCTTACCGGTCCAGCGGACTCATTCTGTTTTTTTCTGGTGAACGGCGAGAAAATCAGTAGCAGGGTACGGCGATTGGCGGCAGAATCACGACTTATCTGGATCTTGCGTTGAATTCATTACAGGCTGAAAATCTCAGATTTTTACTGATGGAGCCGGGAAGTTTTTCCGGAAATGATCAATGGTTGCCGTGTTGCATCCAACCGGGCCGGGGTCGCAAATCGTGATTGATCGAGCAGTTGTGCTCGTCGGTCGCAGTGCGGATTGTGATGCCATCATCGATTTCAGCTCCAAAATCTCCCGAATGCATTGTGTGTTCGTGCAGGTCGATGCGGATTACTACATTCGCGACCTGGGCAGCATGAACGGCGTGCGGGTGAATGGTCAACGTGTTGAAAAATCCGTCAAACTGATCCAGGGGGCGGAAGTTGCGATCGGGGATGTGTTCTATCAGTTTCACGCCAACGTGCAGCCCGCGCCGCGAGTGGCAATCCGCACACACGGAGGCGCAAAGGCAATTCCATCACTGGTGGATGAGGCAGCGCCGATTCTGGACGCCGAAATCA
>JANOUN010000215.1:0-2255 GCA_031416875.1 Planctomycetota bacterium
GATTGCGGCTGTCTGAGTGTGCTTGATAAAGCGGAGAGACAGGGATTCGAACCCTGGGTACCCTTGCGGGTACTCCGGTTTTCAAGACCGGTGCGATAGGCCACTCTGCCATCTCTCCGGGGCGGATGCTATGGAGATCCGCGTGTCGTGTCAACGACGACACATTGAGAACAGACACAAAGGCCGCGCGCTGGTTCGATCTTGAGAAAAAATCAGGCGGCGCGACGCTGTGGGATCGGGGCCGAACTCGGGAATGCGATCGTCGACTGGCGTCCCAGGGCGTTTCGCAGTCCTTCGACGATCCGGTTCAGATGGGTTGCCGGCAGTTCAGTGTAGATCGGAAGCGAAAGAACTTCCTCAGATGCACGTTCTGCTTCCGGCAGATCACCCCGCTCATAGCCAAGGTAGGCGAAACATTCCTGCAGATGCAGAGGGATCGGGTAGTACACGGCGCACCCGATCTGCTGTTCCTTCATCGATTTGATCACGTCAGCGCGGCGTCCGCCGGTGATGCGTGTGGTGAACTGGTTGAAGACGTGGCGACGATCCGGCAACACCGCTGGCAGCGTGATCGTATCCGTCAGTCCGCTGGCAGAAATGAGTTCTTCGTATCGAGCTGCATTGCGGGCTCGTCCTGCCGTCCAGGAATCCAGATGACGAAGTTTCACTCGCAGCACTGCGGCCTGCAACGCATCCAGACGACTGTTGAATCCCACTTCCACGTGGTTGTAACCGCCCTTGTCACCATGAACGCGCAGACGCTTCAGGCGTTCTGCAATCTCGGGACTGTCGGTTGTCATGATGCCGCCGTCACCAGCACCGCCCAGATTCTTGGTCGGGAAGAAGCTGAAGCAGCCGATGGAACCGAGTACCCCTGCGCGGCGACCCTGATATTCCGCACCGATGGCCTGAGCGGCATCTTCGATAATCGGAATGCCGTGCGCTGCCGACAAACGCCAGAGAGGTTCCATCTCGGCACACTGACCAAAGATGTGAACAGGCATGATGGCCGTTGTCTTCGAAGTGATCGCGCGTTCGACCTGTTCCGGGCAGATGTTGAAACTGTCCGGTTCGATATCCACCAGCACCGGAATTGCGCCGACGCGATGAATGGCACCGGCTGACGCAAAGAAGGTAAACGGGCTCGTAATGACTTCATCCCCAGGTTTCACACCTGCGGCCAGCAATGCCAGGATGAGCGCGTCTGTTCCGGATGCACAGCCGATGGCATATCTTGAGTCACAATAGGCTGCTATTTCCTGTTCCAGCAGGGCGACTTCATCTCCCAGGATGAAATGCTGCATTTCGAAGCAGCGATCCACAGCGTCGCGGACTTCACTGCGAATCGTCTGATACTGTGCGACCAGATCGATGAAGGGAACCGGCTGAGACGATTCCGCAGAATGAGTGTGTGGCTGACTGGCGGACATGAAGCGACTCCATTCGCTGCTGTAGTTCAACGACTCAGGCTCGGCCTGAATTGTGGTCGGAAGGTAAGGCTTATGCAGGGGCATTGTCAAGACGAACGGATCGGCAAAGATTGCCGATAAACGCCTGTCAAAAAACAACTTACAGCCACGCATCGGCCAGATCACGTGCTCCCGTTATCGACTCCTGAACTCGGTAAGTTGGATCGATGAATTCGGATTTTCAGGTGCGGGAATGACTGGTATTCAGCACAAGGGGTCAAGTACCAATCACCAATTTGCCCGCAAGGTGCTGCGCACGCATGGTGCCTTTCGGCTTTTCGCCAGCTTTTTTCAAGGCAGGGGCTCAGAAAAGGCCAGCAGATCCTTAAAGTAACTGCGAAAACGTCCGCCACGCAGACTTCCGGAAACCACCAGATCGCCCTTCGTCCCATTTGCGACTGTTGCCTGAAGCCACAGACCTCCAGCAATTCCGGCGTCATCCAGAAACATGCCCCGCGTTCGTGTGGTCTTCAGCGGGCAGGCGGATTCCCACAGAATCCTGGGTTCTCGACCACTCTCCAGTACGATCGCGCGGCGATGCGAGTGGTCCGGTCGCTCCAAACCCAGCAACCAGGAACCCGGCAAGGGCTCCTCGGATTCTCCGACCATGCGGCTGAGGTCTCCGTAACAAAACACCAGCACTTCATCGTCCTGCCGCAGTTCAAGAAACACCCTCGCGACCCCGTCGTGCAAGTGATCACAAACCGGCGGATTGGACGAATGCTGCTTCGCACGAAATCGCCATGCGGCTTCCAGCGCGTGATGCATTTCCTGAGCCGGGCGGCG
>JANOUN010000216.1:0-4399 GCA_031416875.1 Planctomycetota bacterium
GGGGGATTGTTGGTTGTTTGGTGGGTTTGAGTAGTTGCCAAACCGGGGCTCTACCGACGCGAGGTCGGTAGGGGCCAACGCGTGAAGCCGATGGGGGACGTACGCACCGTGTTCGGATTGAGTTAGTTGCCAAACCGGGGCTCTACCGACGCGAGGTCGGTAGGGGCCAAGGCGAAGCCAATGCAGCTCTCGCAGTTGATCCAAGCGGCCCCATCCGGCTTTATGCCGGTGGACGCAGGTTTGGCAACTACTCAACACCACACAAAACAGCCGCTCGGCCCCCGACTGGCTTCATGCCAGTGGATGCCAGGTTTGACAACTAACCGCACCACGATCATATTCGCCGATTGTTCCCGCGTAGTATCCAAACTGAAAAACTGGCTTCATGCCGATGGCATACGCGCAGTTGTTCAGGTATTTCAGGGCGATCTCTTCCGGCGATTGTTCGACCGAACATCCCAGCGTCAGATGAAAATGGTCGGCGAGCAAACCGACGCGAGAAAGACGATGGCCATACTTTGTCGCCACACGCTCGATCATTTCACTCAAACTGTCCAACACTTGCGGCCGAATCTCCATCCAGCGATGATCGTTCACCAGAACCAGATGCAGGTTGTACCAGTACCTCCCATGAGCACTGCTGACTGGTTGGCTCAAGTCAACGTCAGGAAATGTCTTCTGATACCGTTGCAGCAGTTCCTGAACTCGCGAGTCGCCCATCGGATGGTGATTCGTTTGCTTCACGACGTACTCTTCGACCACGCTGCGTGTTGCACTTCCCACGCTGCGAACTGCGTAGTTTCGCTGGAACGCCTTTGGTTGTTGTGATCTGACAACATATTGAAGCCGCCCTTTGACGCTGCGAATCAACTGGCTGGGAGAAACATGGGGCCTGGTGCTGATGAAAAACTGAGTGGCATCATCGCGGAGGGTTCGATGCTTCAGGATTCGGACGCCATCAGGTTCGGTGGCAGTCTGTAATTGCGTGAGCCATTCGCTGTCCGGAATCGGCTGCTGTCGCCAGAAGATCGTGAGTCCCCAGTTGAGCTGGTATGCCGGATTGACGTCAGATGGCGTGTAGATTGGCTCCATAGTTTTCAAACCTGAGCTCCATCGGCGTGAAGCCGATGGGGGCATGTTCGCACCGTGTTCTGTTTGAGTAGTTGCCAAACCGGTGCTCTACCGACGCGGGGTCGGCAGGGGCCGGCACGTGAAGCCGCTGGGGGCATGTTCACAATGTGTGTGGCTTGAGTAGTTGCCAAACCAAGGCTCTCCCGACGGCGGGGTCGGCAGGGGCCAGAAACCATAGCAACTTCGCTGGAACGGTGCCAACCGAATGGCTTTTTAATGCGCCGCCACAGCGCGGTCCCATCCGGCTTTATGCGGTGGAACCGCCGATTTGGCAACCACTCAACTCAGGATGAGTAGGCGTTTCATTCGAGGCCAGGCGAAGGTATCATGATCAACTCTTAGAATTGCTGCCCTCGAAACCCAGGGATTTATGATGTCGACTACCATTCCGCAGATTCCGTCGCCCAATGGGGAGCCCGCATGGGAAGCCGCTTTTCTGTTGCCTTCACAGGGGCAATGGAGTGAAGCCGATTTTCTGAAATTTCACACCAACCGCATGGCCGAACTTGTTGACGGACGACTGGAAATCCTGCCCATGCCGACGCTCAAGCATCAGAGAATTCTGATTTGGCTCCTTGACACATTTCGAAAGACCGTTTCCGACCAACCTAAGGCCACGGTTCTACTGGCACCGCTGCCCACCAGACTGTTCCCAGGCACGATTCGGGAACCTGACCTTCTCTATATTGCGCCGGAAAATGCTCCAGGTCCGGATGTTGATTATCCAACGCGCATCGACCTTGCACTGGAGATTGTGAGCCCTGGCTCGGAAGCTCGAACGCGCGACTATGAACACAAGCGACGCGATTACGCTCGAGCGGGCATCTCTGAATACTGGATTGTTGATCCGCAGGAAGATCAGGTCACGGTACTCGTGCTGCAGGACAACAATTACGTCGAACATGGCGTTTTTCAAATGGACGACGAAGCCACCAGTGTGCTGCTGCCTGGACTTCGCGTTGACGTTCGCGCCATGTTGAACGCGTGACACTGCATTTTGGAGTGCTCCGGCTTGACGGAGCTTTGGTATCGTCCCGCACTGACTTTCTCTGTCGAGTTCATTGACAAAAAGGGCTGCGCCCAGAATTTCAAAGCGTCGTCGAGCCGCCGCACTCCCAAAGTAAAACAGGACGGGTTCGAAAACCCGTCCTGCGAGGTTTCTGGCTTATTCCTCGTCGTCGTCTGCCGGTGCATCCTGCTTGGACGCTAACAGCACAGCTTTGCGAGACAGCTTCACGCGGTTCTGGTCATCGACTGCGATGACCTTCACTTCAAACGTGTCACCAATCTTGCAGACGTCCGAGACGTTCTTCACAAAACCATCAGACAGTTCGCTGATGTGACACAGTCCGTCTTTGCCAGGAGCGATTTCAATGAAGGCACCGAAGTCCTTGATGGAAGTCACTTTGCCCATGTAGATGCGGCCAGGCTGAATTTCTTCGCACAATGCTTCGACGCGAGCGAGTGCCATATCAGCACACTGCGCGTTCACAGCCGAAATCGTGACGGTGCCGTCTTCGGCGATGTCGATCTGGGCACCGGATTCTTCCTGAATGGCGCGGATGGTTTTCCCGCCAGGACCGATCAGCAGGCCGATCTTCTCCGGATTGATCGATGTCTGAACCAGCTTTGGAGCATGTTCTGACACTTCACTGCGCGGACGACGAATCGCGGTCAGCATGTCTCGCAACAATTCTTTACGAGCCTTCAAAGCCTGTTCAAGAGAGCCACGAATAATTTCTTCGCTGATGCCTTCGTTCTTCAGGTCCAGCTGAATGCCCGTGATACCACGACCAGTGCCGGCAACTTTGAAGTCCATGTCTCCGAAGTGATCTTCGTCGCCCATGATATCCGTCAACAGTGTAAAACGACTTCCTTCGTCAACCAGACCGATGCTGATTCCGGCCACCGGCTGCAGAATCGGAACACCAGCATCCATGAGTGCCAGGGTGGCGCTGCACACAGACGCCATGGAACTGCTGCCGTTGGACTCCAGAATATCGGAGAGAATCCGGATCGTGTAAGGGAATTTATCCGGAGGCGGAATGACAGGCAGCACAGATCGCTCTGCCAAACACCCGTGTCCGATTTCGCGGCGTCCTGGTCCTCGAATCGGCTTGCATTCGCCGACGGAGAACGAAGGGAAATAGTAATGCAGCATGAATCGCTGAGCATCTTCGCCGAACAGACCGTCGAACTTCTGCTGATCGCGCGTCGTCCCCAGGACCAGTGTGGCCATGGACTGTGTTTCACCGCGTGTGAACACGGCAGACCCGTGGACGCGAGGCAGAACCGAAACACTGCTGCTGACAGATCGCATGTCCGTCGGAACACGTCCGTCGATCCGCTTGCCAGCCAGAATCAGGTCGCGCACAACTCGTTCTTCCACATCGTGGAATGCTTCGCCAAACTGAGCCTTTGTCAGGCCATCGGCAGTGGCCGCGGCATCGTCCGGGAAGTATTTTGCAATCAGCGACTTCTTCAGTTCGCGAACCTTTTCGGCCCGTTCCTGCTTGATCTTTGTCAGCTTCGCGTCCTGCAGTTGCTTGTACGCCTCCGTCTTCAGCTTCTCATAGAATGGATTGATAACAGGTTCCGGGAAGACGGCCGGAGCCACACCCGACTGTTTGACCAGGTCCAGTTGCAGGGCACACAGCGTCTGAATGTGCTTGTGAGCAAACATGATGGCGTCGCCCATTTCCTTTTCAGGAATCTGGTTGCCGAAGCCTTCGATCATCAGCACTGCGGTCCGGGAACCGGCCACGACCAGATCCAGCTTGCTCGTTTCCATTTGCTCACGGGTGGGCATCAGAATCAACTGATCGTCAATCATACCAACTCGCACAGCCGCAATCGGGCCCCTGAACGGCATCCCCGAGATCATCAGCGAAGCGCTGGCGGCGGTGATGTTCAGTACGTCCGGATCATTGACGCCGTCACACGACATGACGTTGCCCATGATCTGAACTTCATCGCGAAATCCTTTAGGAAACAATGGACGAATGGGACGGTCGGTCAGGCGACTGGTCAACACTTCACGTGTGGTCGGACGACCTTCACGCTTGAGGTATCCGCCGGCAAATTTTCCGGCGGCGGCCAGACGTTCGCGATAATCAACCTGCAGGGGGAAAAAATCCATTCCTGGACGACCTGGGCCGGTCTGAGATGCGACAAACACGCTGGTTTCGCCATGCTGAATCATGACGGCACCGCTGGCCTGTTTCGCCAGTTCGCCGGTGGTTAATGAATACTTTCGACCTGCAAAATC
>JANOUN010000217.1:0-1790 GCA_031416875.1 Planctomycetota bacterium
ACAATAACGAAGCCGAATTGCCGGTGGACAGTCACATGCTGATTGCTCTCAGCGCGCCGCGGCCCGTATACGTGGCGAGTGCCGAAGAAGATACCGGGGCCGATCCCTACGGCGAATGGCTGGGGCTTTTTCACGCCGGTCCTGCATTCCGATTATTTGGGAAGAAGGTCTTTGAATCCGATCAAATGCCAGCAGTCGATGCGCCCGTGCAGGTTGATGTTGCATACCACATGCGCACCGGCAAACACGATGTGACCGACTACGACTGGGAGCAGTATCTGAAGTTTGCCGACACGCATCTCAAGTAAATGGGGACAGACTGAATTGCCGGTGATGGAACAGGGGATCGGCGGTTTTTTGGAAAGCCTCAGTTGTTCCACTGAATCTCAGTCGCAGAGCGACTGAGCTACGTAGGCGACGTCGCTCCGCGACTCGCATTCGTGTCAATCCCCAGCCAAAAAGGTCGCCCCGTGGCTTCAGGTACGAGTTCCCGTTTCGAAAGGACCCTTCGTCTTCGGAAAACTTCCAGATTTGTCAACCTTAACTCAAGGAGTTCACCCATCGTGCTGTTCCTTCAACTTCGTCGAGTCATGTTTTCCATCGCCGCTATTCTCATGGCCACAGGTTGCCTGATGTCAGATGCTATTGCTCAAAGTCTTCTGTCCCCCGAAGTTCACAGCGATGGTCGAGTCACACTGCGGCTGCTGGCGGCAAAAGCGGCGGAGGTGGAGGTGTCACTGGCCGGGCAGAAACTTCCAATGACAAAGAATGACAAAGGAGTCTGGGAAGGAACCAGCGAACCTTTGGCACCGCAGATCTATGACTATACGTTCAAGGTGGATGGCACGGATATGATTGATCCGTCAAATCGCTGGGTTAAGAAATGGCTGACGCTGGCAAGTATGGTGGAAATTCCGGGAACACCGCCGCTGCTGACTGAGTTTGCAGATGTGCCTCACGGGACAGTCCGTCGCATGATCTATCCGTCAGTAACCGTGGGGCATTCTCGCCCCGTGATGATCTATACGCCACCTGGATACGAAGCGTCAGTTGATACGGAGTGTCCAATGGTCGTGTTGATGCACGGCTATGGAGACGATGAAACGGCATGGACCGACGTCGGTCGGGCTCACCTGATTGCGGACAACCTGATTGCGGCATGCCGCATTAAACCGGTGATCATTGTCATGCCTTACGGGCATCCCGAACCCCTGCAGCTCAGCGAGCGCCCCGACGATTACTTTCAGCGCAACAACGATCTGTACGAAAAAGATATCACGAAAGATTTGCTTCCGTATATTGAACAGGGATTTCATGTCAGAACGGATGCCGCCGGACGATCGATCGTCGGCTTGTCGATGGGAGGTGGTCATGCACTGGATACGGGACTGAAGAACACCGACAAGTTCTCGTCGATCGGAGCGTTCAGTGCTGCGGCACCGCAGCTGGAGACGGCAGCGCTGCTGCAACAATATCCGTCATTGGCCGGCACTGAGCCTGCCGCGAATTCCCTGAAACATCTGTGGATTCCGATCGGCGACAAGGACTTCCTGCTGGAACGGAACGACAAATTTGTCGAGCAACTGCGAACCGCCGGCGTGAAGCATGATTACCTGAAGACCGAGGGTGGTCACGAATGGAAGTTGTGGCGAGACTACCTGCCGCAGTTTCTGGAAAAAGTGGTCGGCAAATGACATCTGGGGCATCGGCACAGTCTTCCTTCAGTCCCACGTCTCCAACGCTGCTGGCGCGGATCGCGGCGAAAGATCCAGCTGCCTGGCAGACACTCG
>JANOUN010000218.1:0-4804 GCA_031416875.1 Planctomycetota bacterium
CTACAGTGCTCCTTCGCCGGTGATCACGACGCGGATGGTGCGGAACAGAATCTTGATGTCGTTCCACAAGCAGCAGTTCTGGAGGTACAGCAGGTCATATGAAACCTTGCGACGAAATCCTTCCAGTTCGTTGTCATAGCCATTGACGACCTGCGCGATTCCGGTCAGCCCCGGCTTCAGGCCAAGACGGTCGATGAAATTCGGAATCTGCTCCTGCAGTTGCTTCATGAACTCGGGGCGTTCTGGTCGGGGACCAATCAGCGACATTTCGCCCCTGAGAATATTCCAGAGCTGCGGCAGTTCATCGATTCGTGTTTGCCGCAGCAAACGCCCGATCGGCGTAATGCGCGGGTCGCCTTCCAGGGCAAACCGGGCTCCGTTTTGCTCCGCGTCATCTCGCATGGTGCGAAACTTGTAGATCGTGAACGGGCAGCCAAAGTTGCTCAGTTCGCGTCGATCCCGGCCCGGCTGACGACGATCCGAATCTGGTTCCAGTCCACTGGACTTCATGCGTCGATCATTCTTCTGCTTTTTTCGCAGATTGAGTCCGATGCGTGTCTGCGAATAGATCAAGCGCCCCGGAGACGTGATTTTCACCAGAATCGCCGCAGTCACGGTCAGCGGCAACGTTGCAATCAGCAGAAACAGTGCGGCGACAATGTCAAACGCCCGCTTGCAGAACCGCAGTGACAGCGGCAGGCAATACACGTTTTCCCGAGGTTCTCTCAGCGCAAGTCGCGTGAGCCATTCCGTGCCGGGAAGGTCAATCGTGTGTTGTGCCACGAGAGTTGAGAACGCTTTGTCTTCGTCTGAGCGTCGATTTGCGGCGGGCCGACTTTCGACGGGGTGATCCAAAATCGAGTTAGCGGTCATTGAAGAAGAATTCCGAGCAGACTCATAGTTGAATAATGGCACAGCATGGGCGAGGAACAATGCACATACGTCGCATTCATCCTAGGGTGCTGTCGAGTGGCTGGAAGCGTTGAATATCGGGAAATCCATACGTCCGGAACGCGGAGATGCTTGGCTGACTTTTGTGCGGTGCTGTTGCAGGAAGACAACACGCTGGCTGAACGTCATCCAGGACTCATGTCCGAGATGAAGTCACTCATCGTTACAATCTGCAAATGCGGCAACTGCGGCGGCCAGCGTTTGATTGATGTCTGCGTCTGTGTGAACGGCCGACACGAACATGGCTTCAAACTGGCTGCAGGGCAGATAGACACCGCGATTCAGCATCCCGTGAAACCATCTCGCAAATCGTGCTGTGTCGGACGACGTCGCCGAATTCAGATCTCTTACCATTTGCGACGTAAGAAAGACCGTTAACATGCTGCCGACACGATTGATCCGCACATCGACACCTGCCGCATTTGCTGCAGACTGAAACCCGTCCGCCAGTTTCTGACCCAGCTGTTCCAGACGGGGATAAGGATTTTGTTCGCGGATCAGATTGAGCATGGCGATTCCGGCCGCCATCGCGACCGGATTACCCGACAGAGTTCCCGCCTGATAAACCTTTCCGACCGGCGACACGCAGTTCATGATGTCGGCCCGCCCGCCATAGGCTCCGACCGGCATCCCGGCTCCAATGATCTTGCCCAGCGTGGTCATGTCCGGCACGATCCCGAACAACTGCTGAGCCCCGCCAGCGGCAACCCGGAACCCCGTCATCACTTCATCGAAAATGAGCACCGTGCCGTGCTGAGTACACAGCCGACGCAGCAGCGACAGAAACTCGGGCGTCGGAATGACACAGCCCATATTGCCGACGATCGGTTCCAGAATTACGGCCGCCAGCTGATCCCGGTTTTTCTCAAAAGCCACTTCCAGACTTTCGCAATCGTTATAGGGCAGTACCACCGTGTCGGCTGTGGCACCGGGTGGAACTCCGGGGCTCGACGGACACCCGAGCGTCAATGCGCCGCTGCCAGCTGAGACCAGAAGGCTGTCCACATGTCCATGATAACAGCCGGCAAACTTCACGATCCCGTTTCGGCCCGTGAACCCGCGGGCAACGCGAATCGCGGACATCGTCGCTTCGGTGCCGGAGTTCACCATCCGCACCATTTCGATCGAAGGCACCATTTCGATCACCAGTTGAGCCATTTCGGCTTCAGCTTCTGTCGGTGCGCCGAAACTGGTGCCGATGAGCAGCGCCTTTTCGATCGCCTGCAGAATCACCGGATGCCGATGGCCAAACAGATGCGGTCCCCATGAACCAATGTAGTCGATGAAGCGATTGCCATCGACGTCGAACAGGTACGCACCCTCACCGCGATTCATAAAAGGCGGCGTGCCACCGACCGCACCGAAGGCGCGGGCAGGACTGTTGACGCCTCCCGGAATCAGCTTCGACGCATGTTTGAAAATGGATTCGCTGCGAGTTCGTTTTGA
This sequence comes from Planctomycetota bacterium, assembly GCA_031416875.1. GTDB lineage: Bacteria > Planctomycetota > Planctomycetia > Planctomycetales > Planctomycetaceae > SXXK01. The sequence continues at coordinate 2,398 of JANOUN010000218.1, forward strand.
TGTGTCAGGAAGCACAATTACTCCACAATCTCGATGCCAGGCTTTGCTGACTTCAACGCTGCGATGGTTTCTGGTTTAGGCTGCGAATTGCTGAGGTTCAGCCACTTCAGCGCAGGCAATTGACTCAACTGCAGAATGCCCGCATCACCCATCTGTGATCCCGCGACGCTGAGTCGTTCCAGCTTCTGCATTTTGAGCAGCGTTGATGTGGATTCGTCGGTGATTCGCGTGGCTTCAAGGTTCAGTTCGGTCAGATTCGTCAGTGCACCGAGCGCGGCAAAATTCGTGTCATTGACCTTCTTGATTTCACGCAGTTCCAGGTACCTGAGTTCCGTCAGCTTGCTGAGTTCACCAATCGTCTTGCCTTTCAGCGTGCGGCATTCACTGATGTCCAGATATGCAAGTTTTGGAAGACTGCTGATGATTTCCAGACTGCCGTCGTCGATGGATGTTTCGCGGAGTTCCAGACGCGTCAGTTCTTTTAATCCCGCAAGATGTTTGATGCCTTCACCACTGATATTGGCCTGTCTACAACCGAAGCGTTTGAGTTTCGTAAGTTTCGCAACTTCCGACATGCCAGCATCCGTGATGCGTGATGTATCCATCTGCAGAGATTCCAGCGTCGTAATGCTGCCGATCGCAGGCATGGCGGCGTCCGTGACGACGGTATAGTTCAGGTTGAGTGATTTGAGCGGCAAGCCTCGCAGATGCTCAACCCCGGCGTCGGACACTTTGGAGTTTTCCAGTTGCACATCGACGAGTGTTTTGATCCCTGCCAGATGTGCGACACCAGCGTCGGTGATATTGGTATTTCGCAAGTCAATGGCTCGCAGCTTTGTCAGAGTTTTGATCGATTCCAGACCAGCGTCCGTAAACCCGGCTCGGCGCAGAGTCAGCACTTCGATTGTCGGGAGACCGCCGACGACTTTCAGTGTGTCATCGCCGATGGCAGAGCAATCGGTGAGGTCCAGTCGCTTCAATGACTTCAGGCTGGACAGATACGCCATGCCCTTGTCGTTCATTCCCGGCCCGCCGAAACGGGCGATGGTGACATTGGGGATGCCGGCAAGGTACTTCATGGTTTCTGAAAAATCGGTATCAGACGACACGGCAATTTCAGTAACGTGACCGGCCGCGTCTTTCTTCAGGCTGCAGCCGGCTTTTTCGAGCGCTGCGACGGCGGCGATGTCATCGGAAGTAACTTTTGCAATCGCAGGCTTGCCGGGACCGGGACTTTCAGCGCAGCCCGCCAACAGGAAACAGGTTGTGGCGAACGCAGCCAGATTGAGTTTGAGTCCAGGTTGGAAGAATTTCATGTGCTTAAACACCTCTGAGTCAGGAAAACCGTCGCACGATTCGGCAGCGTACGTCGATCCTCCCTCTTTCGCAACGGTGCACGGCGATCATCACGGTTTGATTGTCAACGAATCGTGTAGCCAGTACGATTTCCCCGTGTGTGGGGCAACCCGCAACGGTTGACTTATGCTAAACGCGTCGCTGGGTTGTTTTCGAATGGGCATCAACTGGAATGCGAGTCGCGGAGCGACATCGCCTACGTAGCTCAGTCGCTCCGCCGACTGAGATTCCCTTGTGCCAGCCTGGTCAACTCGCCACCGGTGACTTATGGTAACCGCGTTGCTGAGTTGTTTTCGCACCGTCACAATCAGGAATCAGACTAGTCGAAAGGAATCGTGATGTCTCCCGCACTTTGGCAAAGTGGAGCCGTGGTGATCGGGTGCCGCGAGAATACCGCCGAGTTCATCGAAAAACTGCTGACCAGTCATTGCCCGGTCGCGGGTGTCGTGACGATCTCGCAGGCAACGGCTGATCGGAACAAAGTTCCCAGTTGGATTGATCTGTCGCTCGAATTCGGCCAGCACCTTCCCGTTCATACCTCGCAGAGCTACAAACTGGAAAGTCCGGTCGATCTCGCAGTTCTGGGAGCGACCAGGGCCGATGTGGGGTTCTGTATCGGTTGGCAACGTCTGCTGCCACAGTGGTTTTTGAATCTGCATCGCAACGGCGTATTTGGAATGCATGCCTGCGCAAATCGTCTCCCGAATGGGCGCGGGCGCTCCCCGATCAACTGGAGTGTGATTGACGGTGCATCCCGATTGTACGCGCATATTTTTCGGTACAACGATGAACCGGATGCCGGCGATCTGCTGAGCGTGCCTCTCATTCCCATCGAACCGCATGATGACATTCAGACACTGCAGCAGAAGGCCCGCGTTGTCTTCAACAGTGAAGTGATACGCTGCTGGCAGGAGCTGTTGTCCGATACTGTCGAACTGCAGCCGCTCAACATTTCCGGCGAACCCGAACGGTTTTATCCCAGAAGATCGGAAGACGACGGGCTGGTGGACTGGAGCTGGTCGGCTCCGCGAATTACCAACTGGGTTCGGGC
>JANOUN010000219.1:0-4050 GCA_031416875.1 Planctomycetota bacterium
GCCCGTGGTTGACCCTTACTGCCTACAACTTTCCAGAGTTTGGGGGCATCAGCGGTGCTCTGAAGAATCGCGCCGACAGGATCTTCAATGGGCTCTCCGAACCACAACAACGCATTGCCCGCCGCATCTTCGTGAAACTGACGTCGCTGGAAGAGGCAACCGAAAACACGCGCCGCCGAGTCGATCGCAAGTCGCTCTATGCCGAGACGATCGACAGCGCCGAAATCGATGGCGTGATCAACGTCCTCGCTGGTCCCGATGCCCGCTTAATCGTCGCCGATGCCGACTCTTTGTCGATCGCGCACGAAACGCCGATTCAAAACTGGCCACGACTGCGAACGTGGCTCAGTGAAGACCGCGAGTTGGAACGCATCCATCGAGAGCTTGAACGCGCCGTCAACGATTGGAACGAACACGGTCGCAGCAAGCGGCACCTTTTCCACGCCACCAGCGCTAAGCTCGCCGAGACTGAAGAGCATGCCCCCGCGCTCGCCGACCGCATAACAACCCTCGAACGCGAGTTCCTCACCGCCTGCCGCAAGGAACGCGACGCTGAAAACCGTCGCTTGCGCCGCAACATCCGGATCGCAGTTGGCGTGGCGATGTTCACCCTTGCCGTAAGCGTTCTTGCTGGAGTCAAATGGTGGCAGGAATCCGAGGCTAAAAAGGCTGCTGTGATCGCGACAAGGACGGCGGAGCAAAAGGCAAGAATTGCGGAAGCCAATCGGCTGCTCGTGCATTTCGCGACTGCGCCCAGTGAGAAGGCAGATATTCAGAGCCCAATAGATATCACGATTTTCAATCCATCCAATTATGGACTGCAAGAACGACGCGTACTTCTCGCCCTTGAAGCCTGCAAGGCTACCGACCATGACGACGAAGGTTTGCTTCCACGCTGCCATCAAGCCTTGCTGGATGCGCTTGGCAATTGGGAGGTGGCAGGAGCAGTTTTCGAGATTCAGTTGGGTTCTCCGGCGACAAAACTACCACCCCTTCCATTGATTGCACATCAGATTAGTGCCACGTGTTTTGATCACACTTCCGACGGCCGTTTCCTGGTAACTGGCAGCGAGAACGGAATCGCGACGGTGTGGGATTTGGAGTCTCAGGATCCCACAGCGAAACCGCGGCTGTTGAAAGGCCTTATGAAACAAGTCCAGTATGTCTTCATCAGCGCCGCTGGGCAATGGATCGTCGCAGCAGATTTCGACAAGGTTTGTGTGTGGAACTTATTGACGCCGGATCCTGTCCCGTGCCAAACAGTTGTTGATGGGCAGTATTTCATAGCAGCGATCAGTGCTGACGGTCGACGGATTCTCGCATATGCGTTGCGCGACAAGGGAGGGATCGAGGCGGAATTGTGGGACTTAGATTCCAGCGGCGCGTCCCCGTTGCGTCGCAAGCTCGAGATGGGCGGCTCCATCATCAAAAGTGCGGCATTCAGCCTGGACGGGAATTGGCTGGTTACGGGAAGCTGGAATGACACGCGAATATGGAAGCTGACATCTGCGTCAATGGCCGATCCACGCATCCTGGAAGGACCGGAGGCAAGCGGAGCTGGCGTACAGATCATCGCTGACAGTCAGTGGATTGTTACAGCAGGCAAGGATTACCCGGTGCGACTTTCATCACTGGTCACAGGCAAAAGCCGATGGCTTGGAGAACCCGGCTCCCCGATCGACAGTGTAGCGATCAGCACCGACGGCCATTGGCTTCTCACGGGAGGCTACTCTTCTCAAACTCGCGTCTGGAATTTGCAAGACCTCAACATGCCGCATAGAGATCTCGCGGGATATCAACCGAGCGGATCACCCGTAGTTGCGATCAGCAGCGACAGTACTTTGATGGTGTCCGTGAGTGGCGGCGACGCGGTGATTTGGGATTGGCCTTCGTCAAATGGGCGTGAATCCAACTTAACCTTCAAACTGTTTGAGAATTCGGGTCGCCGGAAGGTTGCGGTGAGCTCGGGCAATCGCTGGATCGTCGAGGGTAATGAGGGCGGACCCGTTTATCTGTGGGCCTGGAGATGGGACGACTTGCAGGCAGCGGCACGAAAGGCGGTCGGTCGCAACTTCACCCGGGAAGAGTTCACCCGATATTTCCCAGGCCAGGAGGATCATCCGACGTTCAATGATCTGCCCTTCCCTCATGATCCTGCGAAAATCACTGAGACAACGCAATGAAGCAGCAATGGCAGATTCCGCGTCTGGGACCGTCCGGACTCATTAGCGGAGATGACTCCTGTGCAGCGGATGTCGATGAGGTGTATCTCAAGCGGCCCCCCGACGGCTTCCTGGTCATGTCGCCGTGATGCGGATCGGGAACCCGGATCGTAAAATCACCCCGGATCATGAATTGATGTTTGCCGCCCGAGAACGGCCCGGCGAAGCCCGGACGCCGGAAGCACTGAATGAGTTCTACGCGACTGATCGGCCCGAAGGCTGGCATTAGACAGCAGCTACTTTCACGGCCAGTTCGACGCCCGCGACAACCGGCAGCGTCAGATTGCGACGGACCCGAAACAGCACCCACTCTTCAAGGACTTCCCGGAGTTGCTCGCGGCATTCTTCGAGCGTCGCGGCGGTCGCATACACTCCGGTGCATGGCGGGATTGCGCCGTAGAATTGGCCGTCATCCGGCAGCAACTCGTAATGGGCACTCCGCATCGCGGCCTCCAGGTAAGCAGTCAGCATGAGTTTTCTCCGCGAATTGTTCGAACTTTGGCACTCAAAAAGTATAAGCGAATGCGACGAAATTGTCTTGCTGAATCGAATCAGAGACCACAGTCTCTCGCTTTAGGCTTGAACAGCGGCAGGGCAAAAAGAGGTCGGCGAAGTGTGCGAAGGTTAAGCAAAAACTCGCAGCTCGCAAGGCAGGGGCGGCCCAGGCGGGGCGGGGTGCAGTCGCGGATGATTGTTAATGTAGGTCCTTTCTGCCGGAAAGGACTTTCGCCTTAAGGCGAACCGCCATAGGTCGCACATCCGCTCCACATCGCGGCGTGGCCGTCCTTTCGACCGCGACTGGTCGCTGGTCGCGGCGTGGCCGCGAAGTCCTGCTCGGCAAGCAGGACCTACCGAAATCGGCGACTGCACCCAGAGCGAACGGCGTGTGACTGTGGCCTTCGCTTCTTGCGGTTCATCAATTGTTTTTGCTCTTTTGGATCGGGCTTCGCGCGGGACAAAATGCTTCGTCTGTCCGATTTGCGTGGAGATTTTACGAAATCACGATCGGTCGTTAGACTGCGCCCGATGGGTCAAATTCCTTCGTTTCAATTGAGAAAGGTTTACTACAGATGGCGATATTCAGCGACAATTCTGAGTCCATTGGCCGGACGCCGTTGGTCCGCATCAACCGTCTGACCGCCGGGCTGAAGGCGACCGTGCTGGCAAAAATTGAAGGCCGCAACCCGGCGTACAGTGTAAAATGTCGAATCGGTGCGGCGATGATCTGGGACGCGGAACGTTCGGGACGCCTGAAGCCCGGGATGGAAGTTGTCGAACCGACCAGCGGCAACACGGGCATTGCCCTGGCCTATGTGTGTGCCGCTCGCGGCTACAAACTGACGCTCACGATGCCGGAAACAATGTCCGTGGAACGCCGCATGATTCTTCGCGCGTTCGGTGCCCATCTGATCCTTACGCCCGGTGCGGAAGGCATGAAAGGTGCCATTTCGCGGGCGGAAGAATTGGCAAAGAAACCGAACTGCTTCATTCCGCAGCAGTTCAAAAACCCCGCCAATCCGGAGATTCATTTTCGCACGACCGGTCCCGAGATTTTCGAAGACACCGGCGGCAAGGTCGATATCTTTGTGTCGGGTGTCGGAACAGGTGGCACGATCACGGGCGTCTCTCGTTATCTGAAAAAGGAAAAAGGACTGCCGCTGCAGTCGATCGCGGTGGAGCCGACGGGCAGCCCTGTGCTTTCCGGCGGCGCGCCGGGCAAACATCGGATCCAGGGAATCGGTGCCGGCTTCAAGCCCGATGTGCTCGACATGTCACTGGTCGATGAAGTGATTCAGGTGACCGACGAAGAATCCATGGAAATGGCACC
>JANOUN010000220.1:0-2562 GCA_031416875.1 Planctomycetota bacterium
TCATTCACACCACTGCCAAGGATCACGATTCGATCCTTCAGCAAACGGCTGTAGATATCCATGGCCCGTTCGTCGCGACCATTCTTTTCGATTACATAAGGAACAAGTACTGTCATTTCCGGAATCCAGCAGAGATGAAGAGTTCAGGGTCAGAACAATTGCCGCATCGCATCCCGTGCGATGGAAATTCAGTGGCTGTGCAACGCATGCGTTCTGGCCAGCCTATTTCTTTTTGTCACTCGGTTTTCGGTCAAGGATTTCGTCCACCAGACCGTAGGCCTTGGCTTCCAGTGCCGTGAGATAGTGATCTCGCTGCGTGTCTTTGGCGATCTTTTCAACCGGCTGTTTTGTGTGGCTGGCCAGGATTTCATTAAGCAACTGTCGAGCGGCCAGAATGTCGCGTGCCTGGATTTCTATGTCGGAAACCTGCCCGCCCACCTGACCGTACGGCTGATGAATCATGATCTTGGAATGTTTCAAAGCGAAGCGTTTTCCGTCCGCACCGCCGGCGACAAGAATTGCGCCACCGCTGGCTGACAGTCCTACGCAGTATGTTGCCACATCGCATTCAATGAACTGCATGATGTCGTAGATCGCCAATGTGGCTGTGACAGAGCCACCCGGCGAATTGATATACAGATGAATGTCCTGATGGCGATTTTCCGACTGCAGGAACAACATCTTCATGATGACGAGATTCGCACTGCCGTCATGAATCGGTCCATCAAGAAAGATAATCCGATTGTCGAGCAGCAGATCGCCAACCGTCATCTGACGCTGAGCAGAGTATTCTCGTGCTGCCATCGGCATATATTCGAATCGCGGGTCCTTCATGCGCTTGATCCTGTTGTATTTCAGTTACGTCGTTGAAAAATAAGATCTGGATTCTGCCAATAAAAACAGGCGCCGCGTAATCCTACGCGCGCCTGTCTCTTCAGAACAGTCACGTTTATGCAGATTCGTCGTCAGCGGAAGCAGTGGCCGAACTGGTGTCATCAATCAGACTGGAATTCATATTACCGCAGATCGCAAAACGAGCTGAAGCCTGATCCTGCTTCTTCTGTGGTTCGCGTGGCACATCGACAAAAGTCGCGCGTTCCAGAATAAAATCCACAGCCTTGCGTTCACGGAGTTGCGCCTCAAGGTTCTCAATCATGCCCGACTTTGCGAGGCGGGCTCGAATGCGTCGCACCGGTTCACCACTCTGAAACGACATTGTCAGCATTTCACGCTCAATATCGGATTCCTGGCATTCAATCTCTTCGACAGTCGCGATCTTATCGAGCACAAAGTGTTCTTTGAGCGCCTGCGTTGTCGTGGCCAGTGCATCCTGGCGGATCTTATTTTCTCGAGCCATGATCTGCTCGGGCGTAAAGCCCGCCTGAGACATTTCCAGCATTTCTCGTCGCAGTGCGTTTTCTGTCTGCTGACGAACAAGCGATTCCGGAAGATCCCAGTCAGCCGAAGCCATGATCTTGTCCAGAACCTGGCGGCGAGTTTCCTGACGCTGCTGATACTCAAACTGGCGAGTCATCGAACTGCGCAGGAGGTTATCCAGAGCCTCTTCGCTCTCAGCCCCCAATCTTTCGCAGAATTCTTTGTCGATCACTGGTCTGCGGGATTGCTGAATTTCCGTGACGTCAAATGTCGCCACGACTGTTTCGCCACGCATCTCAACGACTGGCGACTGCAGCGAAATCTGAATGTTCGCCGTGCGCGTCTCACCCGCTTTCACACCAACCATGAGCTTATCAAAACCGTCCAGAACGGCGTCAGGGAAGTCCAATTGCGACATCACCCGCAGACTCTGTTCGCTGATTTCGCGAATCGTCCTGCCGTCATGCACAAAGGTCAGGTCACAGATAACATAGTCACCCGCCGCCGCTGGTTCATCAACAGTCACTCGTTCTGCATAGGAATCAAGAAACTGCTCTTTGTATTCTTCCAGCTCTTCCGAGGTTGGTTCGGCAATGGAGCGATTAATTGCAATTCCGGTATAATCCGGCAAATCGAATTCCGGTCGAACTTCCACTTCAAATTCGTAGTGAAAGTCACCCGATTCTGGAATGTCCAGACTCTCGACGTCGATTCGCGGCTCGTTGATCGGTTCAATCTTACTTTCGTCGGAAAGCTGTTCAAGACTCGCCATCAGGACTTTTTGTTTGATGTCGGCGGTGATCTCTTTCTTGAATCGCTTTTCCAGCAGCGCGATCGGCACTCTACCGACGCGGAAGCCGGGAACCTCAGCCTTTTTTGACAATTCCCCGAGCGCATCGTCGCGGATTGTACGAATATCAGCTTCCGGGACGGTTACAGAAATGTGCTTGCGGCAAGCACCAATTTCCTTGATTTCAACTTTCAATGCCATGCGAGAATCGGTCTCTTCGCCGTCGGCTACTGCCTGTCCTGCTACGTCGGAACTCATTCTGCAACCTTTTCAAGATCTTTCAAACTTTCGAACTTGCGCCGAATTTGCCTCAGAATGCTGTGGCTTACATCGGCGAAGAGCCCACTGTTGCATCGGGAGGCAACGAAAAAAGCGGGTGAAGGGACTCGAACCCT
>JANOUN010000221.1:0-9569 GCA_031416875.1 Planctomycetota bacterium
CACGAGACAGCCACCACGCAGGGTTGCCGATCGGATTGGACCTCCATCGGCTGATCAGCAAGCTCGAAGTTGTGACCGTAACTCCCGAGACAACTGCGAATCAGGAGATGAAAGCGCGAGCCGCAGCATCGCCTCATCAGCGTTATCACGAGATTGGAATCTCGATGAGCGGTCTCGGAGCATACGAGCAGATGATTATTGGGCGGGTCATCTTGTACGACCGACTCTACTACCACCACAAAGTTCGATCCGCAGAAGCAATGGTACGCCGACTGGTTCAGTTGGCGGAAGAGGAACGAGGTCGTGAGTTCACGGTTCGCGAGTTGTTCTTTGATTTCCCCGACGACTCGGTTGTGTTCCTCTTAGGCGGACAACTAGCTGATTCGTCGCTAGAGTCAGGCGGAGAACGCTGCCAACATCTGGCAACTGCGATTCACAACCGCGAGATCTACTATCGAGCTTTTGCTTTTGCGCCTCGATTCATCGCGGGTTTAAGCAGCCTCCCTGACAAGGAGAAACGTGATGCGAAGGCCATCCTGTGGCACACGGTTCTCGGTGAACTTTCCGTCCTGGAGGGCTGCGACACGCTCGCTGTAGAGATTCATCGCAAGGCGTTGGAGTTACTCAAGCAGATCGACGGACTGAAGCGATCAGAGAACGAACTGCGGCCGGAGCACATTGTCGTTGACCTTCCCGTCAACAAGACAGTTGTCCGTGGCGGCGACATCCTGACGCGAACTGAAGATGGCCACGTTGCGACGCCGAATCTCTTCTTCGACCCGGAGCGTTGGTCTCAGGCGTATGAACATCAGAAGCAATGCGGATTCGTCTTCACGCCACGCGAGTTTGTCCGCCCCGTCGGTTTGGCCGCCCGGATCGTTTTTAATGAGCGATACCAACTCGTGATGGACAGTTCGGCCGATCGAGCCTCCAAGACGACGGGGGATGTCAAACCCGAATGGCTTCAGCAGGCTGCCGACTACGGCCTATGCAGCGCAGACTGCGCCTCGGCCTATCAGCAAGACATCGTCAGAATGGTTCCGATCCGTGAAGAAGACCTGATGATCGCAATTCCCAATGACCTCAGACGCGACGATCCCGAGATCGTTAAGCGCCTTCGCGAGGGCTTTGCCGATGCAATTCCGGCCGGGTTGGCTCCGTCAATTCATCGCTGTGTCTTGGAGGGACTCCGACATGTGTTGCCGTTCATCCAATCACTTGCTCAAACTGGCGACTTTGTTGGCATATCTTCGCTCAAGGAGTCAGAGCTACAAGCGAAATTGCGGAGCCACCTTCATGCTCGCGAAGCCGAAGTCACGGAAGGCACTGAGGTGGCGGGTGGTGAAATGGACTTGGTGTTGTCGAAATTGCTGGTGATCGAGAACAAGGTGATACGGACTCCGACCTCATCGCCACTGACGGTTGGGGAACGGTTTTCTTGGCAAGCCCGCAGGTATTCCATCGCGCTGGCGACCAGAGTTGCCTTTGAAATGGTCGCCTATAAGCCGACGGCCGAAACCGCAATTCTCCCGCTTGCCGAGTCGGTCTCTGTCACAGCGATACCTCACGGGAAGTCTACGTTTGCCGTCGTTCGATTTATTGTGCCGTGGGGGCACGTCGTGCCGTCGTCCGCAAAGCCGCCAACTCCATGATCGCTTCCACAGTTTGGGTGAAACAAAGGAGGAGGGAATCATATGCGTACAGGTCCAGTTGCCATGAATCGTTCGGTTCCCTCTGGCCCAAGATCGACTGTCGCCATGCCCAAGCGCTCTCGCAAGAAGACTCCCGCACGCATGAAAGCCGCAGCCAAGGGCTACGCGCGGTTTTGTTGACAGCGATCGAATCCGCCAATCTCCAGATGACGGGACGTGCGGCGTCCCTCGTCAATCAAGCGCTGGTGATTCGCAATTGGCTGATTGGTGCCTGCATCGTGGAGTACGAGCAAGGCGGAGCGGATCATGCGAAGTACGGAACCAAGCTGCTGGAACGACTGGCAAAGGATTTGGAGACGCGGGCTTGACAGGCTTCAATGTGACTCTTTTGAAGCTGTGCCGACTGTATTACCACGCCTATCCACAGATTCGTCCGTCAGTGTCGGGCGAATTGGCGCAACGCAAGAACTCCGCAGATTCGTCCGACAACACCAGGCAGATCTTTGGAGACGCAGCCGACGCCGCTTTCCGTAGAAGCCGTGTTGCGGTTCTCGTGGAGCAAATTGATCGATCTGCTCGCCAGGCTGATTGAGTGGCAGCCGTCGGCACCAATTGTTCGCGTTTCGCAGCGTCGTTCGAGTTGTTCGGATTGGGGCAGTGTCGTTCGGAACTGGTCAGGTGTGTTGGTCGGTCTTCTTTGTCTTTCGCCCCGCGGAATTCCCGACAACGGCCTTCGTTTTCCGTCTTGAGGTCTTGGCTGCGAACTTCTTCCCGGCAGCTTTCTTGATGGCTCCAACACGGAGAACCGCCCCTTGAAGTTGCTCGGCAACCCAGGCATTCAGGCTCTTGCCGGAAAGCCGTGCGGCCACGTTGACCTGGCGATGAAGGTCCGGCGGAATGCGGGTCACGAACTGACCGGAGAACGGCTTGTCGGGGGTCTCTCCTCGCGCTTTGCAAAACTCAAGGTAATCATCGACAGACTCCTGAAAAGCCTTCTTCAGGTTGGCGACGCTTTCGCCCTGAAACGTGATCACATCACGGGTGTTGATCACCTCGCCGTGAATGATGCCAGCCTCGTCATCGAATTCGACTTTGCCGATGTAACCTTTGTATTCCATCATGGCGTGACTCCCGATTCTACCAAAAACCGCCGCATGGATTTGACGGCCCCCTTATCTGTTTCCTTTTGAGGGTGCGGTCGGTGAAATACGGCCTGGACGCCGTAGTATCATCGAATGATACTTACGTCAAGATGCGTCTTTTTTCGCAAAGAGCCGAATCATGCAACGGATGGACTTCCGCCTCTGAAACCTGTCTCTCACTTGTAAGTGGGGCTGACAGGAAGTCGGTCTGGCGAACTGCCACGATCATGAACGACGAACAAAAATGGTCAGGCCCAGACTTCCGCGGCCTCCGTCGTCGTCCACCGCGCGAATTCGCACACGATGGTAACCCACACTTTTGAATTTGTGAGTCAAACGAAACTCGGTGGTGCCTGCGGGGAGTAATACAGTTTCGATTGCGGAACCATCGCCCCAGTTGATCTTCAGGCGGAATGCATCACGAGGACTCGGATCCAAAATTTGCCCACGCAGAACGGCAACCTGTCCCAGGAGGGGCGGTGAATCGAAAGCCACGCTGGCCAGCGTGGGACGGACGTTGCGGACAATCGTCTGAAGATCCGCACTATTCGATCCACCATGTTCATCCCGCCATGCCAGATGAACCTGATAGATGTCCCGGCGGGTCCCTGCAATGCCATCATCCAGATACCGATGAGCGACCGCGACCTGACGCGGTGTTCCCGGAGCGAAAGTGAATGTCTCTGTCGTTCCGTCGCCCCAGTTGACATCCAGAAAGAATGTGTCTTCGGAATCAGGCTCTGTGATTACGCCGCTCAGCGTGGCGAAATCTCCTTCCCGGACGACGGACGTGAGCATCCGGTCCGCAAATGCAGGCGGTGTGCTCACGCGTGTGACTGTCACATCATTGCCATCGCCCCCGACGTAGCTGATCTGGAAGGCCTTACCTCCGGCAATGAACGTCGAGCCTTCGGTCAGAACATTCCCGGCAGGGTCGATGAATTGCCCGAACGTGCCGGTATCAGTGGTGACGTCGGCGATTTCAAACGTCTGCCCCAGCAGTGCGTCGAAGTTCACGAGCAGCTGCAGAACAGGGAGGTTGGGTGTGAAGTTCCCAAGCACAAAATCGCCGACAAGCAACTGGTCGTGCTGCGTAATCGGAGTCAAGCCATTCAGCTGGATCTCCAGTTTTGCAGGTCCCACAAGCGTGATGTCCGAGGAGGTCAGCAGCCCGACTGCCGCGCCTGGTGCGAGAGTGCCTCCATTCAGAATCACGTTCCGAAGTGAACCCGTCCCGCCAAATCGCCCCTGAGTGACCGTCACTTTCGAAGCATTATTGGATTGCGCGCCATTGACAAAAAGCGTCCCCGCGGCCAGCTCAATCTCGTTTGCGGCCGTGTTATCGCCGTTGATCACCATCCTGCCCAGCCCGGCCTTGAACAGCTTCTTGCTTGAGGAACCCTGCTCAATCGTGGCATTGATCACCAGGTCATTGTTCGCAGCGCCATCCGGCACATCGATGCGGTGCGCGAGCACTGAAGAAAAGCCTCCCGCCTGAAACTGAATCATCCCTGTGACGACCGAAGGGTTGGCAGATGCCTGAGTCACGATGGACCTCTGAAAGAAGAGCCGCCCCAGGTCGACACCTGAGAAGTTTCTGGATTCGGCCCGCCCGGCGACGAGTGTCAGATCCCTGCGGAAGATAATCTGCGAACGATCAGAGACGACAGTTCCTCCGAGGATCCGCACGTCACCCTCAAAAACGACCTCGGAGGTATTCTCTGCAGAAAACACCGCCTGCTCATCTACATTCGCAGTGCCGAGGATCCGAAAGACTTTGGGCCCGGGGGCAAACGACAGAAATCCTGACTGCTCGATCATGAACAGCGAGGCAATCGTCTCGGAGCCACCAAACTGCTGGAACACGCCAGAACCGATGAGACGCAGATTTGAAGTATCGGCGATCACATTTTCGCCACTGGAATCCAGCGTTGCCTGCTTCCCCGTTGCTGAGCCGACCAGAATGTCTCCGGGTATGACCGTTCGGCCCGCGACCGCGGCATTGATCTCCATCCGTCCGGCAGAGATTACGGTCCTTCCGTTGTAAGTGTTTGCGGCCACTGGAAAGAATCGAATCGTGCCGCCGCCGTCGTTATTGAGATCTTCCTGCCGCAGTCCCTGCCCGGCAGGACCAAAAGTGGTCGACTGCGGAATGGCAGATGTGATCTCCAGAATGCCTCCCGAGGCCACCTTGAATCTGCGTTCCGCAGCACCCAGTTCGAGGGTGCCGTTGACAATCGAAGCGGAAGTGGAGGAACTCTCAATGATCACATCGCCATTCAGTTGCAGCCTTCCACCCTGGACTCTTCCTCCCTTGAGTTTCAATGTGCCGACGCGAACGGTATTTGCACCCAGATTGAGAACTCCAACGCTGTTTGCGGTTTCATTGATCGTCAGTGAGGGCAAGTTGGGCAGCGAGCCCGATTGCTCCACCAGAACAGCCGCAACACCTGCCGGTCCGCTTACTCCTCCACCAATCGTAAGCGGACCAGCATAGGCCACCACTCCCGGACTGGCTTTTCGCACACGGAGCTGCCCTTGATCCACATGCAGTGGCTGCGACAGCGAATTCGTGAATTCTCCGCCGAAGCCAAGATCCCCCGGACCGATCTTCGTGATCAGGCCATCCCCGACGAAGTTTTTCAGTCGACCGTTTAGATTCAATGTGCTGGCTGCCCCCACATTGATCACATGGTTTGCAGCAGTGAACGTGATGTCGAAAGTCACTGTGATCGGTTGCAGCGACGACAGAACCGTAAGATCACCCGACAGCTTGACAGCATCGCCGGTCAGTTTGTAGTCACCGGATTCAAATCGCATGCTCCTGAATGTCGCATTGAAGATATCGTTATTGGTGCCGCGATCGAGCACACCGATTCCCGCCGGGAAAATCAGGTCGTCGTTCGAGACCGGCGCAACGTTCCCCACCCAGTTGTTGCGATCTGACCATCTGTCGTTTGTCAGAGCGCCGCCGTCCCAGGTCCGGCTGGCAAGGAGAATACGTGGTTCGAGTGACTCCAGTGTCGGCTGGCGAAACGTCCGCCGCCGGGAAGTCTGAATTGGAAGGATCCACAGAGCCAGCTTTGACAGCAGGACATTCAGCATCATGAGTCGTCTCTCCTAACCGTCACGGGAAACCAGACATCATTCAACCGCAGGTTGCACGATACCGCACAGTGGCCACAACCGTCAAATTCCGATTGCCTCGCCGCACCAGGAATCTCCGCAAATTCAGAGTTGAACTTTACCCAGGCATCGGTGACGCGGCTCATGCAGTTCGTGCACGGTCTGGCTGCGTTTAGATTGACATCCGGATTCAGGGCAATTTCACAGTCAATAACCGCGTCGCTTGATTGTCCGCGGCTCGGCAAGATCTTTCAATCCAGCGGCAAAAGACATAGCCCCGTCCAAAAAGAAGGGAAAAACACGGCATTGCGGATTGCTGCAACTATGTTGTCAATAAGA
This sequence comes from Planctomycetota bacterium, assembly GCA_031416875.1. Lineage (GTDB taxonomy): Bacteria > Planctomycetota > Planctomycetia > Planctomycetales > Planctomycetaceae > SXXK01. The sequence goes on from JANOUN010000221.1 coordinate 6,260, forward strand.
TCCGTTGCGAGTCGCAGGATTGCAGAACCCCCCGATTCGCTTGTTGCCAAGGCGACTACTATGAAATGCCTCTATCTTGGAATCTGCCTTTTCGCTGTTCCCGCGACGATCCGACTGGCATCTGATTTCACCCACTCATTGACATCGCAAAAGGAATTGATTCAGACTGCGCTGGACATACAGGGCAACGAAATCACGGATGCCACACGAGATCCTGCCGCAAAAGGCCTGAACTCTGCCGCAGCAGAGGATGCGTCCGGACAGGCAATGACAGCTGGCACAGAAAACGCGGAGTCACAATGCGAGACTGAAGCGGTTTCCACTCGAATCGCAGAGGAACCTGAATCGAACAGTTTCGTGTCCGCGATCAAGAACTCGCCCTCCGTGCGACATCATGCCAGCCAGCATGAGACGATGATCACGCCCGGGAATTTTGAATACCTCGGCGCAGTTCGTCCGCCGTACATTGCGCAAAATGGGACAGGATTTGCCTACGGCGGCTGGGGTGTCGCATATCGTGCCGATGGCGATCCGAACGGGCCCGATGATGGTTGCCCCGGATCCCTGTTTCTGGTTGGCCACCAGTCCCATCAGATGGTAGCCGAGATTTCCATTCCGGCACCTGTGAATTCGAAGTACCAGCGCGCCGATGAACTGCCTGTGGCTGAGATTCTGCAACCTTTTGATGACATTACCGACGGACTGCTTGAGGAAATGACCGACGGATCGTCAGAGCACTTTCGGCTCGGCGGGCTGCTGGTGACTGACAACCAGCTGCACTGGACGATGTTTAAATACTACAACGTTGCGAACATCGACTATCTGTCACACGGTACGTCAGGTCTGGACATGAAGTCAGCCCCTGTAGAAGGGCCATGGCACCTTGGCCCCATGAATTCCAGACGCCCTGAATGGAATTCGTATAAACATGCAGGCTACATTTTTGAAATTCCCCCGGCTGAGGCAACTCAGTGGTTTGGCGGCAGGAACCTGATTTCCGGGCTTCAGATCAGCACTGGATTGCAGGCCTCCAGCCAGGGGCCAGCGATGTTCGCATATTCGCTGCCGCCCGAGGGAACACCGAGGGGTGCGTGCCTGAGTGCGATTCCGCTGGTGTGGTATTCCGAGCAAGAGCCGATTACCCGGCACCATCCTTCCGATCGCTGGACCGGGGGAGCCTGGCTGACACTGGGGAACAAACAGGCGGTTGTAATCGTCGGCAGAAAAGCTCTGGGAGAATTCTATTATGGTGAAGCAAGGCCTCAGGACTGTAATCAGGACAAGGGATACCACGGTCCGCCATATGAAGTGGAAATGTTTTTCTATTCGCCAGCCAGCCTGATTCATGCGGCCAATGGCGCACTGCCTGCGCAAGGCCTGAGCCCCTGGATGCGCTGGGATTGCCTGTCGGAAGGCGGTGGCCTCAACCAGTATATGTTCGATACCTGCGGCAAGCATGTGGGCGGACTTGCGTACGACCGCCATCGGAATTTGCTCTACCTGGTTCAGGTTGACGCAGGCACGACCAGCGACAACGAATACGAACCGCTGCCGGTGATTCATGTCTTCCGCATCACTGACCGGAACTGAACTTCCGGTCGATTTCTTCGGCTTTACTGAACCACTGGCTGCAGAAGCTGACGTAAGGCGTCGAGCAGGACGGGTTCAACTGCTGCTGAAACATTGGTAGCCCCTTCGCTCGTTTCGTAACCACCCTGTTCATACGCGATGGCGGTGCCGATGTAGCAAGGACCATAGTCGCCGTAAGCGGCCATCGCAACTTTCAAATCTGGACGCAAAGCTTTTGCCGCCAGTTGGTATTCGACAAATAATTCCCCGGGCATGTGCACAAGTCGAATGTCCCCCAGCGACAGCATGGGGATGTCGATCTGATGCCGACTCTGCTGGCGAGTCAGCCATGCGAGTTTCTGTGCGGCCTGCGTCGAGGCCGGACGATTGATGGCTGATGCCTGCAGGTCAGCGCGAAAGCGAGTTTCATCGAAACGTTCTGTCATGGGCAACGAGACTTTGACTGCGGTCCATGCAACCTGGCCGGACGTTAATTCGGTCTTCTCCGTGGCATCGAACGCCCGCTTCATGCCGTCAGCCAGACGGGTCGCCAGCGCCACGCGGTTTTCATAACTTCCGTCGTTGTATTTGCCTGCTCCGAGATTGCCACCGGCACCGTTGAAGTGAACATGCACGGCTGACGGCACGGCTTGTTGACGAATAAAACGGGCGATGCCGGGAAAGTCAGGGCTCGGAATCCCCATCCGATAATAGCTCTGCGGATGGACGGCATAATAACTGAGCACCGCAATCGGAACGTCGGCATTCCAGAACGACACAACGTTCATCATCGCATCAATTGTGCCGACCGGTTCGGCTCGTACGGCCGCATCGCGCGTCGCTGTGTAGCGGGTCACACGCACTTTTCCGTCATCGCCCAGAATGCGACGGTTTGACGCCACGTCGATGACTTCGGCCGATCCAAAGCCAACGTGAGTCACGGGCTGCAGTTGCTGCATCGCCTCTTTGACAGCCGTCGCCGTGTTGTGCATCGCCTGCCGCGCGAACGCCCCGTCGAACGGTCCAGGTTGAGGGGCATTGGCGTCACGCAGTAACCGTTCCGCCGTGTAGTCAACATGCGGAGCATCGTGCTGATGCAGCGTGTGTACCGCCACTCGGTCAAATGTCGTCCCGGCAGCCGCCGCGATCGCTTCGCGCCACTCATCGTGAGCTTCGTTTGCAATTCCAAGGAAATCAACCGCACACAACACAATCGGCGCGTCGTCGCCCTTCAGGATGACGCCGCGGCTGCGCAAAGTCAGCTCATCCACGCGTTTGACAGGATCGTAGGCCATGTGATTTCCAACCGGCGGCGTCACATCCACATCAAAGGTCGCGAGCAGCACCGCAGCGAAATCCTGGGCCTGTCCGACTGCAGGTGTACTCAAAAAGACGCCGACGAGGAGACATGCGATCCATAACAAACCACGAACTCTGGAAGTCGGAGTGTTGCAGGCGGGCGAAAACGTCAACGACATGGCGGGGCACTCCAGATGAGGCGGGATTTGTTTGAGGGTATACTCTGTGCGGGTAAGAATGAGGCAGTGACCGGCGAGCGGGGGACGTGAGTCCCCTGATTTCTGCAGTAACCACACGGCCAATCAGGGGATTGACATCCCCCGCTCGCCGAAGGCATTCATCAATTCAAAACGCTTGCAGTATAAGTACGATGGAATACTGTGTCTCTTGTATCAGACGAATCAGGAAGGGTCTGGAGACCCGTCCTGCAACATCTATTTCT
>JANOUN010000222.1:0-3327 GCA_031416875.1 Planctomycetota bacterium
GAAGGACTTCCAGCAGCTCACCGTTAAACTGGGCCGAATAGGATGCGTCCCATGTCAGTGACCGGGAATTGCTGACTTGTGACCAGTGTTTCATTGCCGATCAGCGTCTTCACGTCTGTCTTCAGATTCGCGGCCATTTTCTTGACGAGCGGATACTGTTCCGGATGCACGGCGGAATTGTCGAGCGGCTGCAAACCGTCGCGGATTCGCAGAAATCCGGCTGCCTGCTCGAATGCTTTCTGCCCGAAACGCGGCACCTTGAGCAGGTCGCTGCGGGACTTGAACGCTCCATGTTCATTGCGGAAGGCGACGATGCGTTTGGCCAGCACGGCACCAATTCCTGCGACGTAGGACAGCAGCGACGGGCTGGCGGTATTCGCATCGACGCCGACGGAATTCACGCACGATTCCACTTCGCGGTCGAGTGCTTTTTTCAGCATCGTCTGATCGACGTTATGCTGGTACTGCCCGACGCCGATGGACTGCGGATCGATCTTCACAAGTTCTGACAAAGCGCAGTCGGCGGTGTCATGCACCGCGCATTAAGAACCCACTGCTCTGATCGGATCGGGCAGCGGCTTCAACGGGGCATCGGCAGTTGAACCTATGCTCACCCTGAAAACCGGAAATCCCAGTGTCATCTTCTCACTTCGCAGAGTGGGCTGGTTGAACATGTCAACGACCGCGTTGTTGATTGTCAGCGTCCCATCACCGGAGCTGAATGAGTCTGCCGAGATTCTGATGCCGACGACGGTGATCGCCGCCTGGCCCTTGCATGGGAAACCAAGCGGGAAACACCAAACGCCGGAGGAACTGCAAGTGCTGCTTCCGGAACAGGACTGGCCACCGGATGACCATCGTCCTGCATCACCTGCTGCGATCAAAGCCACATCTGTCTAAACATGCCCTGGCGGATGCATACTCAAAGCAGGGTTGCACTGTAACTGCCGATTCTCCAGCATTCTCCCGATGTGCATGTTGCCCGTGCTGCTACATCGCGTGACCAGGGGTTGCATGATGTGTAATAATCTCAATTGGCAATATGGTATCATCAGCGCTTCGCGTATAGTTGAATGTAAAAGCGTGCGGGCGACCTGGAATCGCAGAAACGTCTCCCACAGTTCCTGCCGTTGGTGGCTCAAAAAACACATCTGGGCGAGGGTGTATTTCGATGGCGCGCGCAATCAGTGCCATTTTTGATGTGATTGGATCTGATGATCCCGCAACTTTCGCTTCAACGACCATCACCTGAGCCTGCAGAGTTGTTTTTCCGTCAGCTGACAAAAAATTGATTTCGAAATCGTCAACGTGCTGCAACTCCAATCCGGGCAGTACGGGCCATGGGTGTGGGTGAACGTAGCGTTTCTTTCCTTTTCCGCCCGCTGGCAAACCGTGACCGTAACCGTTGACACCCGGATCGTCTGCTCGATCGACACGCTCGCCACGTTCATTCTTACGCACCAGGGTCTGATAACATGTCGTGCCACCGCCAGTGACACAATCCCCTGCAGTCGATAACGAGTCTGACGTTGAATCGAAATTCACCGGAGCACAGTCGCTTACTTTCTGGGAGTAGTAGGAATAATAACTTCCATGATTCATCCAGACGTAGCGCGGACAAACTGTTCCCGCCAGAGCAGTTGCTGCCGGATCTGCGGACGCTTCCGCTGCTGGAGCCTTTTCATCCTGAGCGAGTACTGAGTTTGCGGTGTCGCCCAGAAGTCCCGTCATCAACAACGACAGGGAGAACATTATGTTTGTATTCATGAACAGTTTTCTTTCATGGAGACCAGGTTGATATCGCGCGATCAAAACGTCAATCACGCACAAAGTGTTCAAGATCAGTGGACTCGAGTCGTGGCCGCACACTTCGGGCACAGCGAAAGCCGAGTCCAGGGTGGATTGCCTTTTCATGTTGTCCGATACGCAGACGAGGGCCTTGCAGCAACTGCGCAGCGTCAGGCGTTCCTGCGACTACAGAAAACGGGGCTCCTCGGACAATCCAGTTCCCCTCAACTCTTGGCAGCAAGCCAGGTTCGTAATCCAGAATCGGTGGATACGCACTTGCCCAGGAAGCGGTCCATTCCGCGACATTCGAATACAATCCGAAGACAGGACGATTGACCTCAACTCGGTCAAACTCCGGCGTGCCAACAGCGCCGATTGGCCAGTCTTTTATCGGGCTCGGATCGTCTCCCCACGGAAATGACCGCGTACCGCCCAACGTCGCAGCAAATTCATACTCCGCTTCTGTTGGCAATCGTTTGCCGATCCTTTCGGCGTAGGACACAGCGTCGTGATACCAAATGCCTGCGATAGGCAAATCGGATTGCGACATATCTTCCACCTGATTTAACAAGGATGGCGGCGGCTGGTGATTATGATTCGCGAGGAATTCTCGCCATGCGACTTCGTGTGTGTCGAGATAAAATGCTGCTATCGAACGATTGTGCTTTGGAGTCATCGGGCTATCGGAATCGCCCATGCGAAAGGAGTCCGCTCCTTCAAACTGACCCATTTCATCGGCAACATTGATCGCAGGAATATTAATTTCCGGCCATTCAATTGACCCATCCGTTCTGTTCTTCCAAAAGACATGATCACTGCCCGAAGGCGACATCGAATGTGGCCGCACAGGTACGTTGCGGTAGACTTCGTGGAACCGTCCGTCATCAAGTGCTGCGACCACAAGGTAAACGCCCGGTAACAACTGCAGTGAGGCAGGGGAACGCTTCTCAGCTTCAACGCGAAGTTCTCCGTTCAGAAACCCATACGGCTCGCTCACTGGATAAACGACAATTCGAGCATTCGCAGGGCGAGTCACCACCAGGACGTTTTGTTGTATCACCGCTGGTGAAGTGGAAACCGGACGGCTCGTCGCGTTGGAAGGTAGCAACCCGGAATCCAGCGCTACTGCAGACGAACCAGCAATGCCAGAATCTGCCAACGGCTTGTTTGGAGCAAAGAAAGTCCAGAAGGTTGCTGCAATCAGCATCCCGCCCATTATGGCAATGGCTGCCGTAAGACTCCATCGCCGCCCCTCTCGACGTATTGACGCGACAAGCTCCTGGCTGGAAATCGCCGATCCCAGAACATCGGAAGAACTCTGTTCCCGACTGGATTCAGGCTGGCTCGCCCATTGAACCAGATCATCTTCCAAGTCTTTCGCCGTCGGGTACCGATCAGAAACTGGTTTTGCGAGGCATTTGAGACAGATTTCTTCCAAGCGCCTTGGAATACGATCGTTGATCTGTCGCAACGGCTTCGGTTCCCGATGACAGATTTCTTCCTGAATTATCTCAAAGGTCGCACCAGCGAATGGTCGTC
>JANOUN010000223.1:0-8624 GCA_031416875.1 Planctomycetota bacterium
CCTCGCTGGCGCCTCGGGTTGGTATTAAATCAACATCCCGCTAGCGCGTACCGGCTGATACAAGAAATCGAGTGCCTTTGGGCTGAACCCAGAAAAGTTGTCAGCAACCAATCGTGCGGAGCACCCTCTGGCCATCTGGCGACATGGTTCCCGACCCTTTTTAAAAGCCGGCTCTTACTGGTTGAATGTATCAACTCGATCGCCTTTCCACGACCGTTTGGTATTGTCGCCACTCATCTGCCAGGAGCCGTCAAAATGTCTGTCGTCCACCTTCCACTGGAAAGTTCCGGTGGATTCGTTGGCGGAGTTCGGTGCAAATCGCCATGTTCCTGTGAAGACGTGGTTTCCATTCCCGTTATTGTCTTCTTCGTAGAAGATGTCCATATTCTCAAGCAGATACTTCCTGCCGTCAGGGGTCGTGTACGTACCATGACTGGCGTTGATCTGAACTTCACTGTCGATACTGACCCCCGACGGACCAGTTAGCTGCGGCACAATGCTTGCCTTGAGTGACTGAACCTGGCTGAAATAATCAATCAGAAGCAGACACAGGAACGGGGATGGTCGAATCTGGCGATCCTTGCAGGTTAATCTGGACTGACGTGATTGAAAGTTCGTACGCCCAATGTAAGATGTCGCCTGACAGGACTCACAGACTACTCACTAAGGAAGCGTTATGTCAATTCGAGCAGTCGTCGTCATCGTGATGATTTCCATGCCGGTCACGCTGTGGGCGGCTGACAATCCGCGTTATGTCGCTTTGAAGTCCGGGCAAACGCTAAAGACACTGTCACAGAACTGGACCGACGAACAATCGAATCGATTCTACACCACAGCACAGGGATCGCGGCTGGTCCCATATGACTGGTTCCTGCACCTGGAACAGCCTGATTCAGCAAACTCTTTTCGAGATGCTGCGCACATTCAGGCTCTCGGTTACATTCCAAGAACACCGGATGGAATGAATCCAGACGGATTGCCAATCGGCTTCATCAAAGATGCGTCGTATGAGGACGAAACATCAGGCCTTGGGCTGACTTGCGCCGCCTGTCACACTAGTCAGATCAACCACGATGGCACGGCATTCCTGATTGATGGTGGCCCCGGAATGGGCGACTTCGAAACACTGATGACGAGACTGGCTGACGCCCTAAAAAACACGGCGTTAGATGATCAGAAGTTCTTTCGGTTCGCCTCAAAAGTCCTTCCTGCCAACGCATCGGACGACATGAAGCAAAACCTGCGTGCGACGATTCGGTCCATTGCAGACCAGCGTGCCGGATACAACAAGCGAAACCTGCCGTCGGATGAAGCACATCGCTTTGGCCCAGGCCGAGTGGACGCATTTGGGGCAATTTTCAATGAAGTCGCTGTCACGTTTCTTGATAACCCGGATAACTGGTATCCCGCAAATGCTCCAGTCAGCTATCCTTGTCTGTGGGATGCACCTCAGCATCAACGAGTCCAGTGGAACGGTGCCGCAGAGAATAAAACAAGTCCTCTCGGGTTGATCCTGTTTGGAACGAGCGAGGTGGGGGCTCTCGGCAGAAATGCGGGCGAAGTGCTTGGTGTCTTCGGACACGCGGACGTCAACCTTCACGAGTTGTTGATCCCGCGCCGGTATTCTTCAACAGTCAATAAGAAGAACCTCACTGGCATCGAAACATCGCTGAAGTCGCTCTGGTCTCCCCAATGGCCAGAGACGGAATTGGGTCGGCTTGATGACGGAATGAAGACTCGAGGCGAGGCCATTTATCAGGATAAGTGCATCAGCTGCCACTCCGTGATCGAACGCACCAAAGAAGATCGTTTTGTTGGTGAAATGATTGTGGATGCACAAACGGACCAGACACTTCTGATCAATTTCGGCCATGATGCGGATACGGGCCGATTGCGGGGACGCCGCAAGACGCTGCTCGGGAAAGAACGCTTTGCGCCGCGAGCACCAATCGGAGTCATTCTCAAGCACGTGGTGGAGCGTTCTATCCTTGATCCTGCGCTCAATTCAAACACAATCCAGAGAGCCCTGGCAGGAGCAAATCTCGTTCATCCGCTGGAGAGCATTGATGCGCTCAATCCGGGATACCGCATGACGGCAGTGATCGAAGTTGGCAGTCAGAAACTCGTAGGCCAGTTTGATTCACTTGCGAAAGAGGGCAATCGCGTGAAGATTGAAGGCGGTCGCTTTCACCTGATGGCCAGGGCTCGAGACGTCCTGACGGAAGGGGTCGGTGATCATGTCGTCGAACTGCGAAGTTTGGAAGCTGTGCAGGCCGCTGCGGCTTTGCCGGAGAGCGTCATCTCGCTCGACGCCACGGAAGGAGTCGCCGGACCGGATGAGACAACAGAAGCGACCGTCAATAATGCAAACGCGGCGATCGGTTATAAGGCTCGACCGCTGAATGGAATCTGGGCAACGGCTCCATATCTGCACAACGGATCCATCCCGTCGCTTGTCGAGCTTCTGAAACCCTGGGCACAGCGCGGGAAAACATTTCATGTGGGCAGTCGCGAGTTTGATCCGGTAAACGTCGGATTCCAGAATGACCAGAACCAACCAAAATTCGACACGGAGGTTGAAGGAAATTCGAACAAAGGCCATGAATACGGAGCAGATTTGTGTGAAACACAACGTCGGGATCTGCTGGAGTATCTGAAATCGCTTTGAATGGCTTTCGCCGCCGCTTCTGTTTCTGTTTCACAGGACTCACTGGAGTTGATGCAATGCTCGAAAACATCCCTGCCGAAGAAGCTCAGCAAATCAGGAATATCGCTGACTTGACGATCCAGCAACTTCATTATCGATATCCTGGCGAAAGAAGAGTTTTACGAGGTGTACACGCCAAGGATCATGGATGCGTCAATGCCACGTTCCATGTTCTGTCAGACATCGCTGAGACGATGCGGCATGGTGTTTTCACGAAGCCCGGGAAGGCTTATTCGGCTCTTGTTCGATTCTCAAATGCATCAACAGTCGTGGCTCAGGATTCTACGCCCGGGGAGAACGGGGGACCTCCCGCTCATGGCAGTCGTGGCATGGCAATCAAGCTGCTGGGCGCGAAAGGAACACCTCTGGGAAATGCGCATGGGCCTTTGACACAGGATTTTCTGATGATCAATCAGCCTGTGTTCGCTTTTGCCAACGTCGAAGACTATGAGGTTCTCAGTCAGGTGCTTCTGGAGACGCTCAAAGCTGGCAAGGAAGACCCCGGGCCATTCTTTGTCAGGCGACTGCCGGTCCCCAATTCGGGAACCCCGCCGACGGCGTCTCAACTGCGAGCGCTCAACACTTTTAGACTAATCAAGCGAATTCGGTCATCGACGTCGGAGCCTGACACGGGCGCATTCCAGCCGCCACCTGCCAGCCCTGTTGATAATGATTATTTTGGCGCAGCGCCGTTTCTGCTCGGACCGGATCAGGTGATGCGGTTTCGCGTCCGCCCTCGTTCGCGTTCAACAGAAGAACCCAATGTGCATGATCCCAACTATCTGCGAACTGCGCTGGTGAAACGCCTGAGCCGTGAAACGCAGGGAGAAGTTGTGTTTGATTTTGAAGTTCAGGTGAGGCCTGCGGCTTGCATCGATCCTGACCTGCATATTGAAAACGCCTCAAGGGAATGGCTCGAAAGCGAAGCTGGCAAATTCCACCCGGTTGCCACGCTGACGATTCCGCTGCAGGAGGTAGACACTCCCGAATTGCGAGTTCGCTGCGAGCGACTTGTCTTCACGCCATGGCACGGTTTAGAGGCTCACCGCCCACTGGGCGGGATAAATCGAATGCGAAAGGCGGTCTACGAGGCGTCGGCCATGTTTCGCAATCTGCCGAAGGAGCCTTCATCGCAGTGCGACCGTTGAACAGCTACGGCGAAATCCATGGACAACACACAGTCAGGATCAGTGGCGTGAATGCTGATCTTCTACGATGACTCCATTTTCACTACGAATCTGAACCCAGGAAACAGCGGAGAATCATCCCGTGAAACTTGCGTTCTTAGCTCTTCTCTCTGTGTCAAGTGTTGTCGCTCATGCGCAAGATGTGACACCCGACTGGAAACTCGAAGGCCACGCGGCGTGGCAAGCCCGGGATTCGCAGGCGGAATATGTCTTTCGCGATCAGCTCTGGATCATGGGCGGCTGGTTTCAGTCGTTTGAGGCACCGCCACGCGATGTGTGGGCGTCGGCGGATGGCAAGGAGTGGAAACTCGTCGAAAAGAACGCACCGTGGCTGCACAGCGATCTGCCGATGAACATCACGTTTCAGGAGAAGATGTGGATAATGGGCGGATGGTTCAATGGGCGGTTGCCAGGACATTCCGCGAGCAATCAGGTCTGGTCATCGGTCGATGGCGTGAAGTGGGAGCAAGTGACCGCAGCCGCAGGTTGGACACCAAGACTTGCTGCGGGCCTGGTTGAGTTTCGCGGACGCCTGTGGATGCTGGGAGGCACGGAGAATTATTACTTCGGCGATGACAAAAGCCTCAAAAACGATGTGTGGTCTTCGGCCGACGGTAAAGAGTGGAAGCTCGAAACCGAGACCGCTGGCTGGTCACCGCGCGCCTATCATCAGGCCGTCGTACTGAACGACAGGATCTATGTCTTCGGCGGCGGTAACTATGTGCCTGACTTCCACGCAAAGAACGATGTGTGGTCATCGAGCGACGGCGTGAACTGGACTCGTGAAACCGATGCCGCACCATGGTCGCCGCGTTTGTGGTTCTCAGCGGCCGTGTATCGGGATCGTATGTGGGTGCTCGGAGGCTGGTCGAATAACCCTTCCATGAACTGGGGTGATGTATGGCACTCGAAGGACGGCAAAGCATGGGGACAATTACAGACGAAGACGGCCTGGAAGGAACGCCATGAGCATTCGGTCTTCGTTTTCAAAGACAAGCTCTGGATTGCCGGAGGCCATGCGCAGCCGTTGTCGAACGAAGTGTGGTCCCTGCATCTGCCTGCTGACTGGAAACCTTAAACCACTCAACTTTGTTCTTTTCCCGCCGACCTGCTTGCCCACAAGCATCGGTGATCACCGGCCTCGCAGTCTCGCGACGCTGATGCCGGAGTCGGAGTCGGAACGACAAACTTTTCAACGCCCCGCTTAAAGACGGGGTTTGAATTTGTCATGCGGAATCGCGTTCACCGTTTTTTAGTCACCGTGTACGCTACTATGGAGCTTGCCTCCATAGGGCGATAATCACCAGCAGAACTCGTCGTCGGAAATGCGTGTTACGCCACCATGCCGCTCGTCGGCATGGAGCGATGATCATAAAGCCAGCATCTTTGGGGATCATCATCCTGCCCGGACGAGCCGGGTAGTGATGGGAGTCATGTCAGAACTTCCGTCTGGTGATGATCATTGCTCGATGGGGACAAGCCCGCATCGGGGCTCCTGAACCATGACGGTTTTTCAATTGCCGAAATCGAATTGATACTCCAGCATCCCAGCAACCAGGCGGGTCGTTGAAACCTTTTGCTACTTTGCAGAGCATTCGTCACGCCATTGCTGGATCGCTTTGGCGTCAAGACGCGAGTCCTGTTCGTATTGTTGATCCATGATGGCCTTCTTGTCGGGCGGGGCAATCTCAAAAAAGCGGCGGTTCGTCAAAGGCGAATCGGCCCGCTCCAGTCTGCCATCGACGACCGCGGCCAGGTAAACGCTGCGATCGCCCGAGTCCATGCGTTCTTCCACTCGGCAGTCGAACCAGCCCAACACCGCGGGCAGCAGCGGGCTGCCGGTCTCGCCGGTTCGGAACGGCAGGTCGGCGAACTTATCGATGTCGCGACCTGACTGCAGTCCAAACCGCCACACCAGTTCGAGTTGTGTCTCGTCGATCAAATGCATCGCGAAAGCACCGCTGGCTTCGATTAACCCGTGCGTGTAGTGCCGTTTGTTGACCGTAATGAGTTGTCGTGGCATTTTACTCACGATGGATGCCTGGGTTGCTGTGGTGGCGATGAAGCCGCCACGCCGCTCACCATGGGCCGCGGTCACCAGCCACAACGGCGGGTCCAGCTGAGCATAGACTTTCGAAACTTGCGCGAAGTTCATTCTGCTCTCCAATCCTGCATAGTCGTTTTCCAGGCGTCAACTTCAGGCTGACCATACGGGTTGTTGCCGACCAGGCGGCCTTCGACGACCGTGGCCAGCATGAGCATCTGGACGAGTTGCCCCAGCGTGTGTTCGTTGATCGTCGTCAGAATGGCCAGATCATGGGAATCAGAATTACGCAGGTCACCCACAGCAGCAGATTCAGCGGCACGCCAATTTTTACAAAGTCGTTAAATCGATATCCACCGGGACCAAACACCATCATGTGCGTCTGGTAACCGACGGGAGAAGCAAAAGCGAAGGAAGCTGCCAGGGCGACTGCCATGACGAAAGGTCTGGCATCACAGTTCGTAAGAGCAGCGGCCTTCACGCAGAACGGAAATGCCAATACGGCTGCTCCGTTGTTGGTAATGAGTTCATTCAGAACCATCGTCACGAAGTAAATTGCCGCCAGCGTGGCATAAGGTCCATATGGCTGAGTCAGTGCGACCAGCTGTGTGGACAGGAACAAGGCCGCGCCAGATTTCTCCAGCGCCGCACCCAGTCCGAATGACGCTCCAATCGCGATCAGAACCTGCCAATCGATCGCCTGACGACCATCGGAAGCAGACATGCACCGCGTGACGATCATCAACCCACCGGCGATGAATGCTCCCAACATCGCCATTTCGCCGCTGCCGAAGGACATCACGGCCAGCAGCACCGCAAAAATGAGCAATGCGACGGCCCAGCGTTCATGGCTCATCGGTTGCGAGCCTTCCACGTCGCTCACCAGATAGAAGTCGGCATTGTTTCGATGCGCCTGAACAAAATTCGGGCCTGTCTGCATGAGCAGTGTATCACCGGACTCAAGTTTGACGTCCCCGATCTTGGTTGTGAGTCGAGCGCCGTTTCTGTGAATCGCAACGATCGCCGCGTTGTAGTGCGATCGAAACTGGGCTTCCCGCACGGTTTGACCCACCAGCGGTGACGACCGGCTGACGACCACTTCACACAATCGCCGCCGCCGCTGCTCCTGAGCGGACTTGTCTGTGGATTCGAGGGCGGGTTCCAGACCCGGAATTTTTTTTAAGTCAACGATGGTTTCCACGACTCCGGTAAATACCAGTCGGTCGTCGGCTTCCAGGACGGTATCGGGACTCACCGGTGCGATAATTGAACCGCGCCGGTCCACTTCGATCAGGAACAATCCTGGCAGACGCCGCAAACCAGCGGCTTCGATGCTTTGTCCGATGAGTCGACAAGCGGGCGTGACCAGCATTTCCACGAGATATTCGCGCCGAGAGTCGCCAAGTTGTTCCAGCAGTTCTTTTCTTTCCGGAAGAAGTTTGCGGCCGATTGTCAACATATAGATCAGGCCAATGAAAGCGCACGGAACACCCGCCCAGGCAATCTCGAAGAAGCCCATTTCGACCATCCCGTATTTTGTCATCTGCCCATCGACGACCAGATTCGTGCTGGTGCCGATGCGAGAACAGCATCCGCCAAGAATCGTCATGAATGACAACGGTATCAGCAATTTTGACGGAGCGACGTGCTGTCGTCGGCACCATGACAATACCACGGGAATCAGCATTGCCACAATCGGCGTGTTATTCAAAAACGCCGATGTGCAAACGCAGAATAGCGACAGCAGAATCAGTCCACCGAGCTCGGTTCTGGCAGGTCCCAGGACTCTGGCGCCGATCATATCCACGATGCCGGTCTCTTTGAGGCCAGCCGTCACCAGAAACAATGCCGCGACCATCAGCAGTGATTGGCTCACAAATCCGCCGAAGGCTTCCTGAGCCGTGATGACACCGCAAAGTGACAGAATCACGATCGCACCTGCAAAGACCATGTCGGCCGGTTTTTCGTACGCCAGAGCAATCAGCACAAGCAGCGTCACAAGAATCGTAAGCCACATCGGATACACGGACTTGATTCTGTCCCAGGTTGTGAACGGCATCAGCGTCGGAATGCTGTCCGCAGAAATCAGATGCACATCGATACAGCGTGGAACGGATACATTTTCGGCCTTTGCGTGAACCGCAACCACATTCCTTCCTTCGCGCAACGCAGTAATCGCTTCTGGTGACAACGCAATGACGGCGTGTTTTTCAAGGACGCTTTCGATTTTTGCAGCCAGAGATCCGTTGATGAAGATTTCCGTTTCACCCGGCGTTTCAACGTACAATGCGGCATTGGCCGGAATCGACTTCAGGGTCACGATCTGCCGCAGCCAGATCTCCGGGGAGGTCCACTCTGTAAACACGCGTCCGGTTGCATGATCTGCCGTTCCGAATCCGCCACGACCTTCCTGCCACTTAACGTCATCGTACGATTCGTCGAGCCAGGTTGTCGGCGGTTTCAGCGTATAACGCCACCGTGCATCTCCCGCGTCAGAATGCATCATGCCCGCACTCAATCCGCAGAAAACCATGGCTGTGCGCAGAAACCAGACACCAGCAGAAGCAGGGATCCGAAACCAGGCAATTTGATTCAATTCTTTGCTCTTTATACAGATGACACAATGTGAGACTGACGTGATGCCCGACACTGATCAGCAGCCCGCCAGCGGTCTGTTGATTTAGTG
>JANOUN010000224.1:0-5614 GCA_031416875.1 Planctomycetota bacterium
AGACTACGTCGCCATAAACCATCTCCGGGGTCCTGGACGTACGTGTCTTCGGCGTTGTACGAAACTTCTTCCCACAGCCCCGGCGGCTGGTATGGCTTCACGCTGGGTCCGCCGATCTGCGGACGCAGCAGCCCGGACACCGCCAACGCATGGTCACGAATCATTTCGGCCGACATGCGAAATCGGGAACCGCGCGCGAGCCATCGATTCTGCGGGTCTGCGTCGGCAGCCGGGTCTTCACGGAATCGTGAATCCTGCCGATATGTTTGCGACATCACGATCCGCTTCAGCATCGCCTTGATGTTCCAGCCACTGTCCCGAAATCTCACCGCGAGCCAGTCGAGCAGTTCGGGATGCGTTGGCGGTGCTCCCTGCGTCCCCAGATCATTTGTCGTCCGCACCAGACCTTCACCAAAGCATTGCTTCCAGAACCGATTGACGGCCACGCGCGCAGTCAGCGGGTTGTCATGGGACACCAGCCAACGGGCGAATCCCAGCCGGTTCCGCGGCGCATCGTCGGGCCAGTTTGTAAACATCGCCGGAATGCCCGGTTCCACGGTCGCGACAGGCTGATCGTATTGCCCCCGCTGCAGAACGTGAGTGGTGCGAGGCTGCGGAAGTTCTTCCATCACCAGCGTGGTCGGCAGCGAGTCACGAAACATCCGCTCGGCGCGTTGAGTCGTCTGCGCCAGCGTACGGGCATGCTGCACGTTCGGCTCGGCGTGGCGATCGATGTAATAATCCCGCAGCGTGTCCGTGTCTCGACCGCTGCGGGTGTCTGCTTTCTTCTCGATGATGCCGCGAATCTGTTCGCCGTGAAACCATTGAACAACTTCCGAATCCGTCAGACAGCGCTGGACGATTCGCAGTTCATCCATCAGCCCGTAGTAGCCCAGACCGGAGTCCCGCCGTCCGATTCGCAGGTTTTCTTTTGTTTCGAAACTGCCCGCGAGTGAATCGCGATGGATATCCAGAACTGCGGGCGTGCCATCGATCAGGACTCGCAAACCCGCAGCAGTCCGTGAACCGTCGTAACTCACGACCAGATGATGCCATTGCCCCGACGTCATCGGTTCATGCGTCAAGACTTCAATTGCACTGACGCCCCAGCGTTCGACAAGATTGACACTGACGCGACCTTTTTGCCAAAGGATCTCGAATCCCTGGCGATTCCCTTCGGCTGCGATCTTTGACAGCGGACAACTCAGCGAACCGTTCGGCAGAATCCAAACCCCGATGCTCCACGGGGCATCAGCACGGAAGCCCGGCAAAGATCGTTCCGCGTGCTGAGTCGCATCAAAACTCGCGGCCAGGTTTCTGATGCCCGGCTGAAACGTCAACTTCGTGCCGATATGCTGTGTGTCTTCGGCAAGCTGGCCGTTGAGTGCCTCATGCAGCACAAGGGATTCTTCCGGAGGATACGGTAACGAGACCAGCGCGTCTGGTTCCCAGGCTGTAATCTGTGTGTCGAGTGCAGAACGTAACGGTGCGAATGCGTTTGCGGCTTCTGTCGCTGCGGCAGTCAGTGCGGCCAGTTGCTGGTCCTGTTCAGGAGTCGTCACGGTGATCAGCGGCGGCGGATTGTCTGCGACAATGAGTCCGGTTTCCGGCACGTTATTGAAGAACGCAAACAACTGATAGAATTCTGCCTGCGTGATCGGATCGTATTTGTGATCATGGCACTGAGCGCACGCGGCGGTGAGTCCCATCCAGGTGGTGAGCGTCGTATCGACCCGATCGATCACGTATTCAGTTCGATATTCTTCGTCGATGATTCCTGTTTCATTGTTCGCGATATGATTGCGATTGAATCCCGTCGCAATGCGCTGCGCGGTTGTGGGATTCGGTAACAGGTCCCCGGCAAGCTGTTCCACTGTAAATTGATCGAACGGCAGATTGCTGTTGAACGCATCGATCACCCAGTTTCGCCACAGCCACATTTGTCGCGGCTTGTCGCCAAAATATCCGTTGGTGTCCGCGTAACGAGCGGTGTCGAGCCAATCGACAGCGAGATGTTCGCCGAAATGCTCTGACGCAAGGAGCCGATCCACTGCCTCTTCATACGTTTCGCTGGTGCGGTCCAGATCCTCGAACGTCGGTGGCAACCCGGTCAGATCCAGACTGACTCGACGCAACAACACTTCGCGTGACGCTTCGGGAGCGAACGTCAGTCCGTGCTGTTGGAGCGTGGCTGCCACAAACGCATCAATGGGATTCGCACCGATTTCGGTCGCAGGCACGTCATCCACTGCGGGCACAACCGGTTTGGTGATGGGTTCGAAAGACCAGTGTCGTTGATAGTTCGCCCCTTGAGCTATCCACTGACGCAGCGTCTCGATTTGTGTCGTCGAGAGCGGTTTCCTGAAAGACGCAGGCGGCATCTGGCTGTCTGGATCAGCACTCGCAATGCGTTTGATCAGTTCGCTGCCATCAGTATCATGCGGCACAATTGCGACGGCACCGGACTCACCTGCAGCAATCGCATTCTCGCGTACATCCAGTCGCAATCCGGATTTCCGGGCGTGTTCATCGAACCCGTGACACTGCCAGCAATGCTCCGACAGGATGGGCCGCACGTCGCGGTTGAAGTGGATCGGTTCGTCGGCACCCGCTCGCTCCGAAGCCAGCAGCACGAGCAACATTGCCGGGACGACAGGTTTCATCCGATTCTCGCAGTGACTGGTGTTGGAATTCTCTCTGTACGGCGATCGAATAAAATATACGGTAGCTGAATTCTCAAGAATTCAGACCCCTTTCTGAATTCTTGCGAATTCAGCTACGGAACAGGGGAGATATTCTGCTGCCGCTTTCATTACGTGCCACGCGAAATTTCCGCCTCAGAATTCCAGAGCATCCAGATCCGCAATCAGCTGATCGATCTCGTCACGGACTTTCTGTTTGATGCCGATGGAAGTGCCGACCGCTTCGCGGCCGTCCAGAATGAGTTCTCGATCGCGTTCTTTGACCGCCATGTCAATCGCGGATTCACCGCTGTCGCCGCCAAACAATTTTGACAGGTCAATTTTGAGTCCCCCGACTTCGCCCTGGGCACCGGCAATTGCCGGTGTCTTGTGCTGAGGGAAGATGATCGCGTTTTCCGGACACACACGGCTGCAGGCCGGGCAGCCTTTTTTACAGCTGTCCTGCTGTTCAACGAGAATTCGATCCAGCGCATCGACACCGTAAACACCGAACAGGCAGAAATCGATGCACTCCATGCAGTTTGTGCAGCGACTGTAATCGATCACCGGATACCAGCGACGCCCTGTGTCTTCCGGCAGCAACGCTTTATCTTCCAGAGTTGCATTGCCGCTGTCGAAGGCGCGTCGAGCTTCGAGCATACGTTCCGGCTGCAGGTAGCGCTGCAGTTGCTCAGGTTTTGGAGATCCTCCGATCCAGCTCATCAGTTCCACGGTCTGGACTGTGTTCTCGCCCGCAATCCTGCGCACTTCGCGGATAAAATCTTCGCCGCTGGCCGAGCAGCGCAGATCGATCGCGTAGACTCGGCGGTTCGGAACATTGACACTGCCGATGCCGTTGCCGTTTTTCGCAGCAAGCTCATCTTCGTCTCCGTCGTCTTCCGCATCTTCTTCTGCCGACTTCAGCAGACTTAAACCTTCGTGCCCGCGCACGCCGGCGCGGTCCAGGGTCCAGCGTGTCGCGCGATCGTAGAGCCAGCTCAGCACGATGAGGTTTCCGGGGACAGATCGCAGGAAGATCAGTCCCGTGTGATCGTGTGACATGTCATACAGGTGCGGCACCAGTGACACATCGACACCGGGCTCTGTGAGCAACGCCGTGGCGATGTCTTCTTCCAATTGTCGGCGCACTGGATTGCGTCCCTGCCCCTGGCTAATTACGACGGTGACTTTACTAACGGCCATAACGACGACTGCATTCAAAAACGGGTAGCCGAATTCGTGAGAATTCGGGGACGCAGGGAATTCTGAAGTATGAAATTCTGACGCAGAGAATTCTGACGAATTCTGCTACGGGATAAGGATTACGATTCGTTGACCTGCCCTTTGATGGTTCTTTGAGCATCTTCCCAGGCGGAGTTCAAAAACTCAACGTATTCTGCCGCAGAAAGCAAATTCGCCGCAGGTTCGAATTCATAGAGCCACCCGGAACCGTAGTTCTGGGCATTGATTCCTGAAGGATCGTTCAGTAATTGTGGGTTAAAACTGACGACTTTCCCGGCACAAGGCGGAAACATCGACGACACGGCCTTGGCGCTCTCAATTTCTCCGATTTCCTGCTGATCGCGAACGACTGTCTCCGGATCAATCGACCATTCCAGAAAATAGACGTCCTGCAGCAAACGCACCGAATACGCTGTGAAACCCACGCGATATCGCCCCGGACCACTCTCCTGCAACCACAAATGCCGCCGCGAATACTGCCGATCATCGGGAATTACAGCCTGATACAGGCCCATCATAAAACAGAGCGGTTCGGACATACGGCAGCCTGAAGGCAGGTTCGATGAACGGAATGTCGTGAGGGTGTTGTCGAGATCGTCGAAATTCCTGCGTGGGGTAAGCTTCCAGCTTGCCATCGCTTAATGAAAATTCAAGGCATTGGCAAACAACGCCCCTGTTAACTCTACTCTTTAACGACGGACGATTCCATCTTCGTGCCATCAGGACAAAAGAAAACACTTTCTTGAGCCAGTAGTTCGACACGATAGTTGTGGTTCGTGGGCTCGGCGCCGAAACGGTCCGAGGAGCCGACGAACAGCGTTGGACCAACCACTTCCCAAGGTTTCGGGGACCTCCTCGCAAGAATTGTCCGCACCACCGATCAGCTTTTGTGGATGACGCCAGAGTTCATCGCGTTCCTGTCGGCAGCTCCGCCTATGTGTGTCGTCCAGGCCGCAGCGTAGATCACAATCCGTTCGACATCAGGGACCGCATTGCCGCGCGGTGAGCATCGTCGTTGAAAATTGCGGCGACGGGGATTTCCAATCCCGCCATGGCGACGCCTGCAATCAAGCCGGAATCCAGTTTCCGCAGGAGTTTATAGTGCTGATCGACCAGCGTGTATTGTTCGACGAACTCCTCGTCTGCATCGACGATCCAGTATTCTGCAACGCCATGAATCGCGTAGTCCTGGAATTTGATTCCCCGATCACGACCCTCCGTCGAGTCCGACAGAATTTCTGCAATAAAATCGGGAGCGGGAAACAATATCTGGTCGGGCATAATCTGCGATGCCTTGTCTATGCCATAAAACAGCACGTCCGGTTCGTAGTCGTTGCGTGTCAGATGCACGAGCGCTTTTTCGATCAGAACTTCGCCAAGCCGATGTTCCATCACATGCCGCTGGAGCATCACAAATAGTCGGCCAGTCGCCCGAATATGGGCTGCTCGGGCGGGCGAATGCAGAATCCGTTCGCCGCCAATAAACTCGGCCTTTTCATTCGGTGTCAATTCGCGGAGAAACGTCTCACGCAGTTCCCGCTCTCGCTGCAATTCTTCATTCAGCGTCGCCACCAACTGCGGCAAATCAGGACGTTTCATCAGTGGCTCAAGCACGGTATCCAAGACAACTTTTCCGGCGAACCCAAAAAATATCCCCACCGAGAACACCAGGGAATCTGCGACTATCGGCG
>JANOUN010000225.1:0-5711 GCA_031416875.1 Planctomycetota bacterium
AGTGATTTTTGGGGCTCATGATCATACCAACCCGAAGCGCCAGCGAGGAATTCAGCCGTTTCTGCCTCGCTGGCGCTTCGGTTTGGTATTAAATCAACACCCCGCTAGCCACCGGTAACTGTTCCTGAAAAAGGCAGCAAAAAACGGCGGCTAGCGCCATGCCACTCACTGAAAAACACTTAAGTCCACGCCGTGGGAAGTTATCGTGGCAGTCCTGGCGGCTCAAGTAGGAGCTTCGCCCTCCCGTCAACCTTGTGCGACTGTCCTTTCACCCGGATTCGCGACGACACCCCTGCAGCGCCATAAATCGCGTTCCTTTTGATAATCTGAGGCATCTTCACTACAGTTCGCACCCTGGCAGATGCGGAATGGTGTTCGACTTGCAATACCACGAATCGCAGACAAAGCACACCGCATGCGATTTGCATGCCTTACAGTTTCGGAGCACTTGGTTTCAATGGCTGATCAACACGTTCAATTGGTGGTTCTGGGTGGTGGTCCGGGTGGGTATCCGGCGGCGTTTGCAGCGGCTGACCATGGAATGAAAGTCGTGCTGATCGACGAAGGCGTCAAACCCGGCGGCGTGTGCCTCAATCGCGGCTGTATCCCGTCGAAAGCTCTGCTGCACGTGGCGAAGCTGATCAATGAAGCGGCAGAAGCGGAAGAATGCGGAGTCACATTTTCAAAGCCCGCGATCAATCTCGACAAACTCCGCACGTTCAAGAACAACGTCGTCGGTAGTCTGTCCGGCGGTATTGAAAGTCTCTGCAAAGCCCGCGGTGTCGAGTTACTGAAAGGTCGCGGCACGTTTTTGAATTCAGACACGCTCGAAGTGAAAACCGCAGAAGGCACGACGAGAACTCTGACGTACGATCACTGTATCGTCGCCACTGGCTCACAACCCGCGATGCCACCGATGTTCGCACTCGGCGACGACCGCATCATGGATTCCACCGGCGCACTTGAACTCAAGGACATTCCAAAACGCCTGTTGGTGATTGGTGGCGGCTATATCGGCCTGGAAATGGGATCGGTGTATGCGGCACTGGGCACGGAAGTCACTGTCGTGGAAATGACCAGCGGTTTGCTGCCGGGAGCCGACCGTGACCTGGTCGTGCCGTTGCAGAAGCGATTGGCGCATCAATTCAGTGCCATTCACCTGAACACCAAAGTCGCTAGGCTGGAACCGACTCCGGCAGGAATCGTGGCAAGTCTGGAAGGCGAAGGGGTGCAGCCACAGCAGATCTTTGATCGTGTTCTCGTGTCCGTCGGACGCCTTCCGAACAGCCGTGGCCTCGGGCTTGAAAAGACCAAAGTTCAGATCGACGAAAAAGGTTTTATCAGGATCGACAGGAATCAGCGGACTGCCGACCCGAAACTGTTGGCGATCGGCGATGTGGCGGGCGAACCCATGCTGGCTCACAAGGCCACCCGTGAAGCAAAAGTTGCGGCCGAAACATTGCTGGGCGAACCTGTCGAATTTGACAACATCGCAATCCCGGCGGTCGTGTTCACCGACCCGGAACTGGCCTGGGCCGGCATCACCGAGGCTGAAGCAAAGGCTCAGGGAAAAGAAGTGACCATACATCGCTTTCCGTGGGCAGCGTCGGGACGAGCCCAAACACTCGCTCGCACGGAAGGCTTGACCAAGCTCATCGTGGAACCCGTCAAGCAGCGAATTCTGGGTATCGGTATCGTCGGAGTGGGCGCTGGTGAAATGATTGCCGAGGCGGTGCTCGCCATCGAAATGGGCGCGACGGCACGCGACCTTGCCGATTCGATTCACGCTCATCCAACGCTGTCTGAGACGATCATGGAAGCCGCCGAATCCGTGTTTGGCAATCCCACGCATCAGTTCCGGCCACCGAAGAAGTAACGATACCGGTACGCGCAATGAATGAGAACCCATATCAACCACCGACGACGACCGTCACTCAAATCAGCGTGCCGCCAACACGCAAGTTTCGCTGGGGAATCATTCCGGCAACGTATTTCTGGCTTTGGCTGCTGGCAGCGGTCATGATTTCTGGCGGATGCGTCATCCTGACATTGCGATCCTGGCGACGGTTTGCGGAATTGTGGGCTGCTGGAGAACGCGAGATTCCGCTGCTGGCCATCTCACTCCCGCCGCTCAGTGTTTGTGTCGTCATCGCTTTTTACTCCTGCGCGAACGCATGGACAAAGGGCCGCTGGCTCAAAGCGATCCTCCTGAGTGTGGTTTTCGGCGCAGTAACGGCGGTCTTGGACACATTCACGGCGCACCTGATTCCGACCGTGTACATTCGGATTCTGTTCACCAACGAGATT
This sequence comes from Planctomycetota bacterium, assembly GCA_031416875.1. GTDB lineage: Bacteria > Planctomycetota > Planctomycetia > Planctomycetales > Planctomycetaceae > SXXK01. The sequence continues at coordinate 2,308 of JANOUN010000225.1, forward strand.
CCGCGCTCTGTCACCGTGCGCGGAGAAGAATGGAATCGACCTCCAGGATTGTGAAGCAATTCTTTGGAAATCAGAGTCTGCGTCAAGGGGCATCCTTTTTTGCCGTGCCGCCGGATGCCGGATCGACAGGTTCAAAGCACGCCAGGTTGCCGTCGCGGTCTTTGCAGAAAAGTCGTCCGTTGGCGAGTGCCACATGTGGCCAGACGTCCGTGGAAAACACGTTGTCGATACGGGTTAACTCGTTGTAGGCGGCTGGCGACCGATCTGCCGTATCGACCAGTGCCAGTCTGCCGCGACCTCCCCACACGATGATTCGATTGTCAGATGTCACGATACAGGAACCGGCGTCGCTGAAAGTGCCGCCTTCCCATTTCTGTTCGCCCGTTTCAAAGTCCAGACATCGCATCCGTTGCCAGGCGAAATAGATATGGCCGTTGTGAATGATGGGACTGCAGACTTTTGAGGGATACGGCTGTTCCCAGATTTTCCGGGCACCCTGCAGAGTGATCTCCAGCTTGCAGATCGCCTGATGGTTGTAGGCTGATGTCACCAGGACGTAGTTCTTGTGCACGGCAGGCGTCGCGATATTATTTACGAAGTCCGTAATCCATTCGTATTGTGCGACGGTCTTGCCTTCATGGCCAGCGTCAAGACGAGTGACGAGTAATCCCTGAAAAGTCATGACCGCTGCACACGGAACGCCTTCCACCATCATCGGAACCACGCCTCCCGTGTGTCCGGCCGGGCCTTTTGCCTCCGATTGCCAGATCTGTTTGCCGGTTGTCTTGTCGAGCGCCACCAGAGTCCCTTCGTCGGCTCCCGCTTCGACGATCACCCAGTCAGCATGCACCAGCGGAGCCGTCGTGTAGCCGTAGTCCCGCTGTCCGGAGCGACCGACCTTCGGACGTCGATGAATGGAATAGTTGTCGTAAAGATTGACGCTCCAGATTCGCTGGCCACGATTGTTCGTATCCCAACAGATCAGATCGCCGTCACAGCTCAGCGTGTAGAGGAAACCGGTAGCGTCGTCATACTCAGGTGTGGATGTCGGGCCGGAATACAGACCCTCGTCACCCATTGCCAGTCGCCCGTATTGAGGGCACTTGTAGGAGACAGACCAGTTCTCCTTGCCGGTCCTGGCGTGCAGGCAGTACACGAAGTCATTCTGATCACGCCAACCCATCACGAATAATTGATCGCCGACAACGATCGGAGACGTGGAGCCCTCGCCCACATTTTGTCTCCATGCCGACTCAGACGATCGCCATCCGTCCGCCGTCCAGCCCGATGACTCGCTGATGATGTCATTTCGATTCGGTCCCCGCCAGTGTGGCCAATCATCGGCGAGAATCGTGGTGCCCGGCAAAATCAGACAGCAGAGAACCACCGCAAGTTCCGTCAGGAGAATTTTCACGTATGACCTCACTTCAATCTGCTTCAGAAAGACACCAGGAAGGCGTTCATGCTAAACATCTCAGGCCGCATGCAATATAGTGATCGACGCCAGTCACGGTGGGCCTGTCCGGGTGACGTTCACCGTAAACAGCGAAGAGCGAACTTTGACAAGTACTTCAGACACCGACAACCGTTCGCACAGTGCAGAGCCTTCGCCGAGACTTGAATTCATTGTGGAGCCGTATCTGTCCGGGGTGCGGATTGATTCTTTTCTCGCGAAGCAACTTCGTAATTACACGCGCTGGCGTCTGCATCGCATGGTGACCGCGGGCATGGCCACGGTCGATGACATTCCGGCCGATACCGATCAGCGTGTGTTTCGCAACCAGCGTGTTTCGCTCAGGCTGATCGAGCCGCCCGATAAGCTGCTGGAACCGATCGATCTGCCCTTGACAATCGTTTATGAGGATCCCTGGCTGATCGTCATCGATAAGCCCGCTGGTCTTGTGGCTCATCCGGTGGGTGAGTTTCAGGATGGCACATTGTCAAATGCCCTGCAGCATTATCTCGACCAGCAAACGGCACTCAAAGGGCTGCTGCGACCAGGGGTGGTGCATCGACTGGATCGCATGACGAGCGGCCTCATCGTGACCGCGAAAGATCACATGGCACATCGCCTGCTGTCGATCGATTTTCAGCAGGGAAAACTCTCGAAATCCTATGTCGCACTTGTGGACGGCTCGCCGGATTTTGAGCAACAGCTGATTGAATTGCCGATCGGCCAGCGCCCCGGAGGCAATACGGTCCTGATGTCCGCTCGCCCGGATTCAAAGAACCCGCGACCAGCAAAGACGAAGGTCACGGTCATCGAACGATTCGCAAGGCATGCGCTCGTGGAATGTGTGTTGTTCACCGGACGCAATCATCAGATCCGTGTGCATTTGTCGGACCTCGGGTATCCCGTCGCCGGGGACGAATACTATGGTCCGCGCGGCGCGATTCGCAAATCGCCACGCTTTGACGGCGAGGAACCTTCGGAAGACCGGCACGCGCTCCATGCTGCGTCCCTCGGTTTCTTTCATCCGATTCTTCGCGAATGGATGCAGTTTCGGACGGATCCACCGCAGGATTTCTGGGATGTCGCAGGCGAGAGTTCTCGGCGGACTTGATCGCGATGTTGTCGTGCGTCACCGATGTACTTCATTCATGCGCAACTCGTAGGGTGTGACAAGCGGAGCGCAGGCACACCGCATCACCGGTCTGGTGTGCCTGCGCTCCGCTTGTCACACCCTGCAAACTCACAAATTGGCCAGCGGTGCAATCAGTGCAGTTCTGTCTTCGTTTTCTGCTGCATCGTCACTAGAATCCAACGGCAAACATGGACGCGAGACGCGCAGTCCCTGCTTCCAAAACTTGAAGTGAAATTCCATGAAGAACGAAGTGATTGCCTCGCATTTTGAACTGCTCGCGGATCTGCTGGAAATTCAGGGGGCGAATCCGTTTCGCATTCGAGCGTATCGCAATTGCGCGCGCACGATTTCTTCAACGTCCGAATCACTGGATGAAATGGTCCGTTCCGAAAAAGATCTGACCGAACTGACCGGTATCGGGAAAGACCTCGCAAGGCAGATTCATGAGATCGTCACAACCGGCAAACATGCCGCACTGGATGAGCTTCGTAAACAGATTCCCGGCGGCGTACTCGACATGCTCCGCATTCAGGGCGTCGGGCCAAAGAAGGTTTCTGTCTTCTTCAATGAACTGGGACTCAAGTCATTGTCCGACCTCAAGGCGGCGTGTGAGTCCGGACGCCTGTCGAAGTTGAAAGGCTTTGGCAGGAAGACGGAAGAATCTATCCTGCAGAATATCGGTCTGGCGGAAAAACAGGGTGAGCGAGTTTCTATTGCCGAAGCGCGTGCGGCGGCAGAGGCGATCGTCGAAGACCTGAAACAACTGCCCGAGGTGGAGCAGGTGTCAGTCGCTGGCAGTTGTCGGAGGCGTCGCGAAAC